>JAAHGR010000143.1 GCA_010672425.1 Symploca sp. SIO2E6 | reverse complement strand
TATTTATTCCAGGGATGAGAGAGATGGCTGCCCGCCGCTTTGTCATTGGTCATTGGTCATTGGTCATTTGTTATTAGTCAAAGCTGAGAGCTAATAGCTAATAATTGCAAAATCTAACCTTCAAAATCAAAAAATCAAATGAGTACCCTATCCCATACCCTAATCCGTACCACTCTGAAAACCCCTGACTCCGATTGGATTAAGCAAGTTCAGCATCAGCTTAGTTGTGCTACTGAGTTGGAGTGGGAAGATAGCTTAGAAACCCTAGCCCTGCACCGGTTGCTTCCGCTAGTATCCTATGCCCTAGAAGCTCAAAGTCTTAGCAAAAACATACCCCAGCCTTATCTCAATGAGATCCAGGATGCCTATAAACAGACACGGACTCAGAATACCATCTTACTCCTCACCCTAGATGGCATCCTTCAGGAGATGAAAAAACGTAATCTCCATCCCGTAATCTGGAAAGGTATAGCACTAGCAGATAGTTTCTATCCTGACCCTGGAACACGACTAATGACAGATCTCGATTTTGCCATACCAGGGGATGAGATGGAGGAGGCAACCACAGTTTTCACCTCCTTGGGATTACTGCCGCAACCTGATGCCGAAACCTCTGACGCAGTATACTTTGCCAATCAAATGGGGGTTATGTGTGATGTTCACTATCGTGTCCGGCTGTTTGAAGGCAAAGAGTCAATGAACCTGACTACTAACCTCAAACCACATTACCTCAAAACATCAGCTTTACCGGTGCTGGAACCCAACGCCATGTTAGTTCATTTAATTGTTCACATGGATGACCATCGCAACGAAACTGGTCCGCTGCTATTTTGGATTTTTGATATAGCCTTTGTGCTCCGTAAATGGGGTGCTTTGCTGGAAGCTGAGCGACTGGAGAAACTAATGCCAGCCAAAGAGCATTTTGTTTCTCTATTTCGTACCATTCGCTTCCTCGAAAACGAGTTTGGCGAAAAGCCACCGGAGTGCTTGGCTGAAGCTGTAAAGAGTTTTGAACCATTTACCCTCGAAGAGATTCTCCGGCAGCGAAGATTAGCAATTTGGGGTTTACCCAGTCCTCGTGGGTGGCTGCGACTGGGTGCAAGCCGATTAGGCTTCGAGCTACCTGATAGTTGTCCTCATCTGCCTGTAAGGGATTTACTTCTGTGGTTCACAGATGCAATGAGGAATCAAGGCGCGAGTTTGCAATCAATCCCCAAATTATAGCCCAATTCTCAATTCTCAATTCTCATTGGACTTTTTCCTCAGCTCCCCCAGCTCCCCAGCCTCTTGACAAATTGCTATGAATGCTTAACTTGTCACCAATAGGTGTTAGGTGTCCTGCTTTAGGTTGGTAGCCGAGGATTCAGTAGTAATAGTTTCTGCGTTTTCTGTAGTATCGGCTTCGGAGAATTCAACAGTAATTGGTTCTGCGGTTTTTGAGATTTCCCTATTTTCAGGGGGTTCAGAAGCCTCTATCACAGTTTCAGAGGGTGATTCCTTAATCGTGTCTTCTTCCTCTTTGGAAACTTCTGGCTTTTGCTCTACTACTGCAACTGTCTCGAAGGGTGATTCAATCAGAGTATCATCTTCTGGAGAAGCCTCTACCTCGGTAACCTCCTGTACTTCTTCTAGTATTGCTTCCTTCTGGGCAGTAGTTGTATCTTGAGTTGTTCCTACTGTAGTTTGGGGAGTGGGAATTGCTGGTTTGCTCTTACCCAAGAGATTTCCCAAGAAATTAGCAACTGGCTGGAGGACTCCGGGAAGCTTGGATACCAGCTCTTCTTGGCTAGGAATGGGGGTTTGTTGCTCTGAGGGAGTCAGCATTCGCCGCAAGGTCAAAGTTTGCCAACCTAAGGAGCACAACAGGGTTACACTAGCAATCTGGCTCAGCAGAACCCAGCCGGTAATACGTCCACCACACACCCATAAAACTAGGGCGTAGAATAGTCCACCTCCACTCAAGTAAAAGTCACTCTTGCGATGAACCTCTGGAACAAAGAAGGCTGCTAGGTAAAAGGCAAGACTACCAAGACCAATCACCAATGCTAGGACGTAGGACAACATGTTAGGGATACTCCTTACTGCCAGTGAAACCTGCGCGATCGCACTATAATTACCATAACGACCACACCTTAGCAATAACCATAGCTCAAAATGCTGCTTTACACGCATTCACTACTAGCGTGACACGGCTAAATGCTTTAATACCTGCAGAACCTGATACAAATCATTCTCTGGATTGAAGAGATCGAAGATTCTAGATAGAGCATACTGTGACGTTTCTCCTTTCACCAATTTAAAAAACCGAAAACTGCTGCCATTGAGAATCAAGCCATAGGTTGGTCGATGAGGATGAGGGTTGGCTAGCATATAGGTCAGTAATTGGGCTCTACCCGCTTCGAGGGAAAAAGCAGCTTGTTTAGATTCGATGACTACTACCCAAAATTGGTTGTAAACAACTAAGACATCGATCTGTCCCCTGATCATTACCCCTTCATCTTCCAGGGAAATTTCGATGGACTGTTCCGATCTAATCCGAAAGGGTGGCAGGTAGAACCCAGCTAAATGCAACAGGGGAGATAGGACTACCATTTTTACCGTATTTTCTAACAGAGGTGGCTCTGCCAATAAATTGGTATAACTTGCTTTCACCAGATCTAATCTTTGCTTTTCTGCTTCCGCAATTTCTGGTAGATTATCTTGCCATTCTCGAAAGAAATGGTCATTTTCGATTAACTGAAGATTAAACTTATCTGTTAATTTTTGTAAACTAATTTGTTTGGCTGGAATAGTTTGAACCATGATTTTGTTGTTGGTTGTTGGTTGTTGGTTGTTGGTTGTTGGTTGTTTTATATATGAACTTACAATTTCACCATCATAAAAAAAAGGGTCTCTGAGCCAGGAAGGGAGAGAGATTATGCGTGGGAGGTCTAGCCAAGTATCCAAACAAACTCCCCACACTCCTCACACTCCCCACACCCCCCACCCTCTCTCCCCTGTTGCCTGGTAAGCAAATCAAAATGGAGACAGGAATTGCAACAAAAACGAGCCGACAGAGACTGCGGCTTGGCCAATTTTAAAGAGAGCAGAATTGCCTCCTCCAGGTGCATCTCGATCCCTTTCTTCGAGATGCTCGACAACCTCCACCAAATATTGGGCTCTCTGATAGTTGCCGGTATCTCCTTGTTCCTCAAAGAGTTTTAGGGCTATTTGGGCATCTTGAGCTGCTCCTGACTCATCTCCTAACTCAAAACGTGCTACTCCACGTCCGAGGAATGCCGGAGCAAAGTCTGGCTTGAGAACTAATGATCGATTATAGTTAGCGATCGCGACATTGTGGTTACCTCTTTGGGCTTCAACTGCGCCCCAAGCATAGAAGTCTTGATAAGTGCCAGCGTAATGAGGAATGCCCACAGCTCCTCGCACGTTGGCGGCTTGGAGGTTGACTCCGAATAATTGAGCACCTCCTAGATAAGCATCCCTGAGATCCGTACCAGTCAAATTGGCACCATTGAGAAAAGCACCAGTCAAGTTGGCACCATTGAGAGAAGTGCCAGTCAAGTTGGCACCAGTAAGATCTGCTCCACTTAAGTTAGCACGACTGAGATTAGCACCAGTGAGGTCTGCTCCACTTAAGTTAGCACCTCTCAAGTCAGTCAAAATGAGACCAGCATCCCTCAAGTCACATGCCGTACAGTCTTTAGTTGTCAGTAACTGTTGGAGATGCTGCAAGTTTTCCGCCTGGGCACTACTACCCAGGCTCATGGTAGCTATCCAAGTAGCGATCGCTAGAATTGTCAGTTTTAGGTTCATAGTATTATAAGGGAACAGGGAACAGGGAACAGGGAGTAGGGAGCTTCAGAAGAGAAAAAGACCTTCTTCTCAATTTTAAATTCCCAATTCCCAATTCTCAATTCCCAATTCCCAATGCCCAATTCCCAATGCCCAATTCCCAATGCCCAATTCCCAATTCCCAATTAAAGATCGGAAAGTTTCCCGTGAGCAGTCATCGTCGTGTCTTTTGGTTGTCCCCACTTTTCCAAATTCCACTCATGTTTTTGGTCACTTTTCTCGCAATCACCGCATTATTTTGGCTCTTGGGATTGGGGCGTCCTCCAGTTACTGTGGCCATCGCTTTAGATTTGAGCAGTAGTACAGGTCAACTTGAATCCCAGGACTATGAGCGAGAAACTACGGTTATGGGTAAGGAAGTTCGAGCAGTCAGGGCTTACTTGGAAAAAAATGCCTCGGAGTTGGGGGAACGCTCCAACCAAGTGCAAATCTTTGGCTTTGGGGGCGCAGTGCAACCTTTAACGGAGTCCTTTAACTCCCAGCGCCAACAGATTGAGAGCCAATTGACCCAATCTTTAAAAAATCCAGATTTATCGGCGCAAATTGTTCCTGGTAAAACGGATCTTGACTTGGCGATCCGACAAAGTACAAATGCCCTAATCAACCATGATGATCACTGTCGAGAATTGTTAATTGTTACAGATGGGCAAGAACCGGTTTCACCTTCGGTGATTGCTGAAGCAGTCAACCGTCAGGTCAAGATTAATGCAGTTGTGGTGGGAGGGGAAGCTCCATCTTTGCGGGGGGCAGCTCTGGCAACAGAGGGAACTTATTTAACTAGTGCTCTAGATACTTTGGAGGTGTTTTTCACTAACCGTTTGTTTGCTGATTTCAACAGTAATCTTAAGTGGATTATCTTTTGGCTGGGGTTAGCTTGGATTGCTTTTATGTGGACAATAACTTTGCCGTTGGATGAATATTTTTTTCAGCAATTGCTTGGACTTAATTGGAGCTTGGCAGGGAAGTTAGCCCTCTCACATGCCTTCTTCTGGACAGTTGCTACCCCGGGTATCATTTGGCGAATTGCTGGAGGCATTCCTCTAATTTCAGCGTGTTAAATAAGGTTGAGATTGATATCAGCTAAAAGGCAACGGGCAACAGTAGAGCGAATTATTAAGTATTACTACAACAAATTCACTGGAGTTAGGATTAGGTTATGGTAGCTGTTGAAGAAAAAAGTATGGTTCCCACCATTTTGGTTGGGGTGGGTGGTACAGGGACAGAAGTTCTATCGCGAGTCCGTCGGTTGGTGGAAGAAACCTATGGCAGTCTCAAGAATTTTCCCATTCTCAGTTTCTTAATTATTGATACTGACAAGGATTACAAAGTTACCAATCCAGAAGCCGCTGGAACCCCCTTTAAAGATAGTGAAAAATACTGGGCGCGAGTCAGCGGTAAAGAGGTTAGCGATATTGTTTCCAATATGCAGAACTATCCTTGGATCGATCACTGGTTTCCCCAGGAGTTGGAGCGCAATATTACCTCATTAGAAGCAGGAGCAGGACAGATTCGAGCTTGCGGTAGATTTGCTCTGTTTTGTAACTATCACAACATTCAGCAAAAGTTTGTTGAGGCGAACAGACGGATTAAGGGTCAAGAAACCTTCATGCTGGAGCGCTATGATGCCAAAGTCAGCAACAATGCTATTAATGTATTTGTCACCGGTTCTTTATCCGGAGGAACGGGAAGCGGCATGTTAGTGGATATCGGATATTGCATCCGTAACTGGCTTAGGGCAGAAGGGAGTCCTTTGGTAACCGCCATTGTTCCTATGCCGGAGGCATTTGCCGGAATCAGTGTTGGCGATCGCATTATGGCCAATGGTTATGCCGCTATGATGGAATTGAACTACTTTTCCGACTACCGAACTGAGTATGTACAGCAGTTTAGTAGTGGTTTAGTAGATGAAGTTCGTAGTCGCAAACCTCCCTTCGATTTTACCTATTTAGTGGGAACCAAAAATGGGGAAAACGATTTCAAATTAGAACAAATTCGGGAAACGATCGCCCAGAATATTTTTCTCGATATGACCTCTGAGTTTTCCCCCCACAAACGCTCGATTCGAGATAATATCAAGGCAGCTTGGGCACAAACAGACCCCGGGGGTCGGGGATATCCCAAGAATTTTATGAGCTTTGGGCTATCTACTGTTGAAATTCCTATTGCCCAAATTCGTGCTTCTTTATCCAATCGGTTGGCTCAGGATTTAGTTGGTTGGTGGTTGAACGAGTCCACCATTTTACCCCCTCAAATGTTGGAGTTGTTACGGGGAGATATTCTCAAACGAATGCGCCTGACGGAAGCTGAAATGCTTGCGGATTTATCAGCAGCGGCGGATCGTCCCTTTTTGACGGTTATTTCCGAATGGGTGAACAGCCTGCGCAATGATATTGCCAACGATAACCTCTTGGAATGTACTCAGCAAGGGGTCAACATGATAGGGGCGGAAAAAGGAGCAATTCTCCAATTTGTCGATGGTTACCTCAAGCCCAAAGTTGATGACTACCACCAAGACCATTTCCGGGAATTAGGACCCGATGAGCGCCTACACGGTGATTTTCTCAAAAAAATGTACGACAACCGCAATCGTATCATCCGGCAGGGTCGGAATGCCCTAGAAGAAGAATTTTATCGGATTATTGCTGATCGCACTCAAGGTCCGAAGTTTCTCGATGCTTTCATTACGACAGTGCGGCAAATTTTCGACGACGCAGCAGAAAGGTTCCGTCGAGAGCAAGACAAAATTTGGGCATCTAACGAAACCAACCGTCAGCGTCAGTACGAAGCTGCTCTGCAAGATATTGTTTACTATAAGGATAAGTTCGGTCTCTCCAAACAAGGGAAGATGGAGGAATACTCGGAGTCAGCTTTGAGCGGGTTAGAGGGCTGTCTAATTGCCACTATTCAGCGTAAAGCAAGGGTTTTAGGATTGGAGGTTATCGATCGCCTGCGAGAGCATTTAGCAGTTTTGGAGCGTCGATTAAGTCGTTTCAACCAAAAATTAATCCAAGCGCGAAATTTATTCAAGCAGGAAGCGGATCAGCAAGCAGATAGTGCGGATTCCCTACAAGTTAATGGTATTAAGCTTTATGATCGCCAAGAACTCAACAGCCTGTATCAGGACTTAATCGAGCAACTAGCAGGAGCTTCTGAAGGCAGTAAAACCCGATACGAATTAGGTATAGATGCGGTGTGCAGCATCATGTCTGAAGATGTGCTCAAGCAAGCGAGTCCTTTATGGAAAGAAACCCGTGCAGCGGATGAAGTGATGCAGCTATTCGACATTACGGAAATTTCCAACGTGCAAGACGAAGATTTCCACGAGCTCATCAATTATCGAACCCAGGAAGTCATCCTGAAAGCACCGGAGAGCAGTAAATTGAAGCGAGAAATGGCAGCTTGTGATCGCCTATTCAAAATCTTTAACGACGATACGGAAGTTTTGAACAACATTCGCATTGCTTACCAAAAATCCAAACCGCTCATTTTGCTATCTCGTTCAGTTCTCTCCGGCAGTGATGCCAGTTTTACCCCCCAAATTAATCAAAACGTTGCCCTACTAGGGGGTCGTAATACCGCTAATGCAGCGGCACAGAAACTCTTACCCAAGTTGCAAGAATTCATCAGCCGGGACGATGATATCAAGCCTTTAGGTGACCCTGAACGCCACAGAATTGTCTTTGTCCAAGAAATCGGTGGCTTTTCCCTGAGGTGTATCGATGGGATGCGGGAATTGAGACAATCTTATCAGGATTGGAAAGGGGAATTTATCGTCGCCAAACGGGCACAGCAGCGAGGAGAAAGCCGAGACTTACCGATTCCCGTCCATATTCAAAAAGAGCCCCCCTTCTGGGATATTTTTCCCGAAGACCCCGATATTCTCAGAATCATGGTCGAAGCCAGGGCGCTCAAAGTTTTGCGCCAGGAAGAAAATCGGACTACCAAAGAGCATGTCATCCGCTATACACGCCAAACAGCCATTGGAGCGGAAAATGTAGATATTGCCGGAAGTTGGGAAGAAGTGCCCCAAGTACTGGAAGTGCGAGCCTGTCGCCCAGATCGGGAGGCAATTGACACTCAAGTGACTCAAATCCTGAATGCAGTGGAAACCGACGCTCAAAAGCAAGACTTGTACCACCAATTGCTGACTTACCTAGAGGAACGAGCATTAGAGTTGGAAAAACAAGGAGGGAAAGATAGTCCAGATTACAAGCGGGAAGGACAGATTATTCTCAAGGTGATTGAGAAGTACCAGTTGCAGACAACAGAACCGGAGAATCAAGCCAGCCCAACAACAGCAAAACAGGTTCAGCATCAACAACAGCCAGCTACTCAACCGAGTGTTGCTTCTAAAGGAAAGGAAACGATCGCTCAGTTGAAGGAGTTGGCGGCATTAAAGGAGCAGGGAGTCCTTACGGAAGATGAGTTTCAAGCTGCCAAGAGAAAAATCTTAGGTCTGTGATTGTTGGACTTTGGACAAAAAAGTAGGGTTTGCGTAAAAATAGCAGTTGCCAAGGCGATTAGGACAACCCCAAATGCTGAAACCTTTACCTGTCAATCTCTTCCCTTGGAGCCCTGGAGCCCTCTGCCTTTTGCTATAATAATAGCAGAGCAGCTTGATGGGGGTGATTAAAATAGTTACGAACTCAATTGACATCTCAACCCTTTACGATCGACTTAATAAGCTGGGATTAAGTCCTGATTTCGTGCGTCAGAACGGACTTCCTGAATGGTGGACAGAGGAATGCGAAACCCTACCTGATGCTTCCATTACCGTAGCTACTTACCTTGCCCAACGCTTCAACCTTGAGTTTAAGTCACTAATTGACCCTAATTTTGAACCAGTTTTTCAGCAATCTAACCAAACCCGTTACAAAACCCAAAATACCGACGTTTCAAAGCAACTTAACCTTGCCAGCTTTTTAGCACTACGAATCGCTGAGTTAGTTGTCTATGCTTACCCTCAAGAATATCAAACAATTGAAGGTATTACAGCCGACAAGATAAGAACCTACATTCTCAACCAAAACCAGACTGTCAGTCTCAGGAGCTTGTTGAGTTTTTGTCAAGCTCACGGGATTCCTGTCGTTCACTTTGCCAACTTTCCCAAGACTGTTAAAAAGTTTTATGGTATGGTAACTCGCTGTGCTACGAATCCTGTAGTTGTGCTAAGTTTACGAGATCCATCCCCGAGTCGTCTTGCCTTCATTCTGGCTCATGAACTAGGACACATTGCTCTCAAGCATCTAGAAAAACAGGAGACCATTAGCGATGAGGAAATTAAAACCCATGATCTCCAGGATGCTCAGGAAAGTGAAGCGAATGAGTTTGCTGCTGAATTAATCCTTGGAGAACCAGACAAAATTTACTACTTTCCCCGCTACATGAAAGCTGAAGTTCTCGCTAATCGTGCCAATGAGAAGGCAATTCTTGATCAGGTTGATCCAGGAGCAATTGCTTGGAACTACAGTTGGTATGAAAAAAAACATTTTCCAATTGCTCGAAAAGCAGCAAAAATCTTGGAGAAAGGTGCTAATGCACCTATGTTAATCAATGAACAGTTAAATCAACAACTAAACTGGGAGCGGTTGAGTGATGACAACCAAGAGTACCTAACCCTGTCGCTCAAACTAGATGAAACCATAACAGGAGGCTAGGACTGCTTGACGCTTTGCTTTGTAGACAATAATATAATCCTTCAACTTGCTGCCTACAACCTATTTGAAGACGCGATCAACTCTCTAAACATAACCTGGACTGATTTACGAGTTCTGAATACAGCTATTCACGTTTTTCGAGGGAAAAACATAAAGAGAAGGTATTCCTCCGAAACAGTTAAAAGAGCGATCTCCATCGTCGAAAGATGTCAAACTATTCTCCGTCAACCAACGGCTGAACTTGAGTTACTCCTCAAGGTTAATGGGATGGATGAAGGAGAATCTGCTCTCATTGTTGCTACAGCAACCGAATCTATGTTTTGGCTAATAACTGGGGATAAACGTTGCCTAGAAGCTTTAACTAATGAGTCTAGTATCGCAACTATCCGCCAACGCCTTGTAGGACGTACCATCTGCCTTGAGCAAATCTTGCTGAAGTTGATATCGGTTCATGGCTGTGACTATGTTCAAAAAAGGGTCTTAGTAACACCAGACTGCGAGAAGGCAATTAAGATTTCATTTGGCTGGTCAACCCCAGCTGATGAAGCAAGCATACTTGAAGCATTAAATAACTACATCAACGATTTGCAGAGGAAATCGCAAGGTCTACTATTCAACCTTACTTAGTGAGTTCAATCGATTACAATGATTTGGGAGAGTGCATTTAGCTAAACTGGAATGAGGCTAAGATAAGCTGAAAGTTGGAGCAACTGTGAGGAGTAGTGTTAATATGCCTTGGACATGCCCCGGTATAAAAGATGGCGATCGCGTGCATGATGAATGCCAGGTTGAGGGCAAATTTTGCCCGCATTGCGGACAAACTCAGGAGGACGTAAAACCTCCCCCAGGCCCTCCTATTCCTCCCATTCTACCTAAGGCGATTGCTGGAGTAGTAGCGATCACTCTTTTGGGTGGTGTAGGATATTTTGCTTGGTCACAACTTCGACCCTGTCCCGGAGGTCAGCAAAAAATTGACGGTAATTGTTCTGGGACTACTATTATTCCAACCTCCACCCCAACCAATTCCAACTCCAACCCAAACGCCAAAAGTACTCAAAAAAATACTCGTTATGGCATAAGTCTTGAATATCCCCAATCCTTGGAGTTAAGAGAAGGAAAAGACTATCCTCCCAGTGCTTTAACAGGGACTAAAGATTTATTCCAGCTTCTGCTTCCTGATCGAGGTGGAGCGTCTTATCGAGCCAATATCTTGGTCAAAATCGAGCAAGTTGCAGACCCTCCATTCTTAGATGAGTATGTCAATGAACAGGTAGCCAGAATCACACAGCTTGGCACATTTCAAGTTGAAAGCCAGCAAGATATTAAACTAGGCCAGCAATCTGCACGGGAGATTATCTACTCGGGAAATAATGGTGAATATAACCTCAAAAGAAAAAGAATTATTGCAGCTCCTAAGACAAAAGATGATTACTTTCTATTAATTACTTATACCGCCGACATCAATGACTATGACCAATATTTACCCGAGGTCGAGCAAGTGTTTAATTCCATTACCTTACTAGATTAAGAGAAAAGCCCATGAATCACAAACGAACTAGTACTTTATTATCCCTGATTGCCGCATCTTTAGCCGCACTCAATTTCAACAGTTCCAGCGCCCTCAGCCAGAACCAGAGTAACCCAGCCCAAACAAATACAATTCTCAAGCAAGGTGAAGCCTATTACTGCGATGAGAAACTTGAGCATCCAACAGTTGTCTTTCGCTCGGACTTAGGTAATGCTCGTTTAATTCAATTTCAACGGGAAGGAAATGAAGACTGGTATGACGATAATCCAGAATGGACACCCTTAAACCGTTGCCGTGACATTGCTCAGCGGGCATTAGAATTTGACAAACTAGATATTATTAGTTATCTAACCAAAGAATGGATGGAAGAAAAGAAAGTATGGGCAATTTGTATCTCAAAAATTGATGCTGATCACCTTCAACTTCTAGAACTTATGGAAAGCGACCCTGATAATCCTGATCTTGATACTGTTAGACTATTACTCACCCTCAAGCCGTCTGACACTCCGGATGAAATATTAGAACAAATCAAAGGCATCTCCTCTATATCTAAAGATGGAAAGCCACTCATACACTAACTCAAAGTCTCATGAAATTTGAACAATACCGCTCACTTTTACCAATCGCCCTAGTGGCTCTAATTTTAACTAGCGATGGTGTTTTAGGAGCCAGTTCTATTGACCATGTTACACCTGCAAATCCAAGTGAGCAGATACTTCATCAAGGCACAGCCTATTTCTGTGACGAAGACAAAAAGCTTCCCACCTTGGTTGCGAGGTCAGATTTGGGTAATGTACCGATCATTGAATTTAAAACAGACTTCAGTGAATTGACATCCTTGGAGCGCTGCCGCGAGATTACTAAAAGGTTGCTCAAGTTTCATAGGGAAAAAAATCTTAGGTATTTAACCTGGGAGCGTCTACCGAATGGAGGGCGTGTGATTAACGTTGCTCAACATGAAGGAGATTTATTCAGATCCCCTGAATATGTTGATCTATTGTTCACCCTAAAGCCCGATGACATAGTTCATGAAATCCTGGAGGATCTCCAAGGAATAGCATCCTCATTTGGCGGCTCACCGATTAGTAACTAGTGGAAGCCCACCCATTTGTAGGGGCGGGTTTAGGGATAACCTAGGTCATTTGACCCGAATATTAGAATCAAAACCCGCCCTACACTATTCCCGGATTAACGCAACCAATCCCCTGATATTGTATGTTAAGGGCAGGTTTTTTCTGACCTTCGTGGAACTGGCATCTTATATCAAGCTCGGTTGAATACTTACACTTTGGTGACAAGAAGGCTCCAAGGCAGAGGGCAGAGGGATCCAAGGGAAGGAAGAAGGTTGCAAGGTGGAAAGTAATTATAACTGTTTATCCTTTCCTTGATATTAGCAGTGAGGTTGCTCTGAAAAAACAGTAAATAAGCGATCGCACTCTCGTTGACATGGCAGACTATTATTTGGTATTATTTTATGGTGGGAAAATGTGCGCACATATAGAGTGTCCCAAAGATGCGATCGCCACCTAATTTACCAACATTATTCCTCATTCCCAATTCCCAATTCCCAATTCCCAATTTCCCATGACCCTACTACTCAACAAAACTACCGATCAACGAATTGTTCATCATGGAACATGGGAACAATTTGAGTTACTCCGAAAGGGCTTTAGTGGTTCCCCTGGGGTGCGCCTATCTTACTATGAAGGGATAATTGAGATTCTTATGCCAGGACAAGACCACGAAAGTTTTGCTCGCGTCCTTGGTTACTTGGTGACTACTTTTCTAGTCGAGCAAGGAATTTTCTTCAAGCCTACAGGAGCAATGACTCAGGAAAAGTCAGGAGTTGTCTCGGCTCAAGCAGATGAATCTTTCTGCATTGGGAGTGTCAAACCGATTCCAGATTTATCAATTGAAGTCGTTTTTACTAGTGGTGGCATCAGTAAGTTAGAACGCTATCAGGCTTTGGGTGTTTCAGAAGTTTGGTTCTGGGAAGATGGATTGCTCCAACTATATCATCTTCAAGACGGCAGCTATCAACTCATTGAGCACAGTCAGCTACCCGGACTCAGATCACTCGATCTTGATGTGCTCAGACGCTGCATTTTGATGGCAGAAACTGATGCTGGAGAAGCTATCAGAGCCTTCCGCCGAGAGATAGAAGGTTAGGGAATTGGGAATTGGGAATTGGGAATTGGGAATTGGGAGTGTTTTTCTACAATGAACTGCCTTCAGACCGAAAGCGGCGGGAAGCCCATTCATTAAGGGATAGGAGGGATAGCTGCCCGCCGCTTGGTTGTTTGTTTTTTGTTTTTTGACAAACAACTAACAACCAACAACAAATAACAGACTCAATGGGGACTTTGAGTAAATTTTCAATTTCCTTGACAATTAGTAGTACAGTTTGAGTACTAATTTGTTTTACTAAATTCCCAAAGGACAGTTGCAAAAAAACACCTAGTTTCTTGATTATTCTCTTGGCTTCACCTGTAGTC
>JAAHGR010001429.1 GCA_010672425.1 Symploca sp. SIO2E6 | reverse complement strand
TGCTGGCTTGACTTAATTTCGATCCGCTTTGTCCTGTTTGAAGAGGTTGGATTAGAAGTCAATAGCGATGATCGTGTTGTTTGGCGTTGCGCCCAAGCTAACGAGATGATTTTGCTAACTGCTAATCGAAGCATGAAAGGAAAAGACTCGTTGGAACAAGTGATGCGCGAGGAGAATAATTCAACATCTTTGCCTGTCATCACTATCGGAAATATAGATCGGTTACTGGCTGAACCAGAATATCGGACTCGTTGTGTTAATCGCTTGGTTGATGTTGTTGTTGACATTGAAGACTATCGAGGGACAAGACGAGTTTTCATTCCATGATGATGTGAAGTAAGAAGGTCAAAAGCGAGCAAGATGTTTGCGCTACCATTATTCGTGTGTACTTTTTTCTAGCATGGCACAGTTAAAAATGTAGGTTGGGTCGAGGCAACGAGACCCAACACTTCATCAGTGGGTTGTGTTGGGTTTCGCTATCGCTACACCCAACCTACTTATTCCATCATTTTAGGTGTGTCACGCCACTACACCCTCTTAAGCGATCGCACTTGAATCCCTAGTATGAACATTTTGTAGGAAATATAGATTGGTTACTGGCTCAATCAAAATATCGGGCTCATTGTGTTAATCCGACATTTGAATCGGATGTTTGCTTGCGTTGGCGAGGAGGGAGAACCCTTCGCGAGCCAAGTTCATTTTTGGGAGTGCTGGGTTGATTGGTAAGTTTGCGGTATAGCTGGTCATAAACTCCTTCGGTACTTAAGGAGTAGTATTTAATTCCTTGTAATGGTATGGGGATATGTTCTGGTTGACCATTTTCCAACAGTACGGGAATGAACTTTTTATTGGATGTCCCGGCATTGTACAAAAGTTGATAAATTGCGTTTCCTTCCCAACGTGCACCACGCCCAAGTCCTGGAGTTTCTTCTCCCATGACGCGGCGATAAAAAGTCTCGGTGCAGACCATCAGTACAAAGTCTGCTTCTAGAATCTGCTTTTCCGTCCACCGAGGCCAACCTTCAG
>JAAHGR010001428.1 GCA_010672425.1 Symploca sp. SIO2E6 | reverse complement strand
ATACAGCGGTTCCCGCTGTTACGAGGTACAGTAACAACAATTGGCTTTCCCAATTTCTTAAATGTTGAGGATTCATTAAGTCAATGGCAACTGCAATGATTTTATCAATCATGGAGGTAGTAGTTGGAGCAAAGCTCCGCAAAAAAGATTTCAGTTGTGACCACCAAAGTTCAATCGGATTAAATTCTGGAGAATATGGGGATAGATAAATAACACTTGCACCTACAGCTTCAATTTTGGATACAACTGATGCTAGTTTATGAGCTGATAAATTATCCATTACTACTACTGCTCCCGGCCACAATCGAGGACATAAAATTTTCTCAATAAATACATCAAATGCTGCTCCATCCATGGAATTATTCATGGTCATTAATCCTAACACTTCCTTCAGACTAATTGCACCAATCGCCGTAACTTTTGCCCCTCGGTAAAATGGTTTTAGTTGAGATACTCTTGTTCCTGGTTGCGAACGAGCATGGGTTCTTGTTGCACCTAGTATAATCCCTGTTTCGTCTAGGAATACTAGGTTCTCTGGCTTGATGTCTTTAATTTTTTCCCAATACTCTAGCCTAAGTTTTTGAACTCTTGGAGTTGCGGCTTGACTACTGTACCAGTTTTTTTTTTACGAGGCAACTCTAAGATTTGTAAATAGCGACACATCGCTGTTTTACTCACCCAATTTCCAGTTTTTTGTAAAAATAACTCACACAACTCTACTAAAGTTGCATCAGGATAATCTGCCACTAGTAATCTGATATCTGCTTCAGCGTTAGTCAAATGGCTAAATTGTGGCCTCCCTCTCTTTTTTGGCTGCAAATGTCCCTCAGTTTTTTGTTGCTTCACCAATTTCTGAACAAGACTTTTACTAACTAAAAATCTGGCAGCAACTGTTCTAATTGATAGCTTTTGTGCTAAATGTGCTGCCACGATTTTTTCTCGCAGATCGACTGAATATGCTTTCATTCGTTATATCGCCCTTATCCAACACTAAAATCAAGTGTACCGCATAACAGCGGGAACCGCTGTA
>JAAHGR010001427.1 GCA_010672425.1 Symploca sp. SIO2E6 | reverse complement strand
TTTGAGCAATTAGAGAGTTATCCCTGTTTTGTCATTCTCCGGGTAAATCTGATACTAAGTTGGTCAACTTATCCATCCCAATAATGCAGGGAATATCGACTGACTTGCCATGCGAGCTGTTTCAATCCCCCCAATAAACGCTGATTGGGAAAGACAGAGAGCCAGGATGAGATGACACATAACATGAGCGTCGGCTGGATAATCAGCCTCATGTTATTCAAAACACTTTTCCACCCTCTTTCATACCTCCACTGATCATGGATAGCCTCTTGCTTCTCAACCGCTGGACTTGTATCTTTCCTGGCTTTACTATTCTCTCGATTCTTCTCCAAAGATGACGTATTTCGACTCAAAACTTCCGTCTGTTCACTAATCATCAAATAAACGCAGAAAATCACTTCCCACCACTTCTCTATCCCTTCAATATGAGTCAATCGATAATCCGTCCATCCCAACTCTTGTTTACATTGCCGGAAACCATACTCCACCCACGTTCTGAGCCCATATAAATCCCCTATCTCTTTCTTGAGAGTATTTCTACTGCCCTGCAAGTTGGTCATGACAAAAGATGTGGATTGCTCTGGCATCTCTTTTAGGTCAGTGGTCAATTCCCAGTAGGTGATCTTGCGGCGGGTGCCAAAGATAATCTCGCGAATATATCGCTGCTCTGGCTTCTTCAGACGGAAATGACGCTCAAATGCACACCAACGGTTAGCTCTAACCTTTTGTCCAGGTCCAAGCCACACCCCATGATTACTACGAATAGACAGGAGCCAATTTAACTTATGCTTATTCAGAGTTTGGATAAAACGACGACTCTCCCCATATAAACTGTCAGACAGGACAAGCTTGATAGTAAAACCATAGTCCATCAGCTCTTCTATGATTTCGCATGCTATTTCAGTTTTTGTCTTATAAATGTCTCCGGGCTTAAGTCGACTCTTGGGCTTGAATACCTTGCAAATCAATGGCAAAGTTACGTCTTCATAGACACCGTAAGCATTAACAGACACAATCCCTTGATCAATTTTGCC
>JAAHGR010001426.1 GCA_010672425.1 Symploca sp. SIO2E6 | reverse complement strand
AATTTTGCTGTTTTTTGGTTATTATATCAATTCCGGTTGCATCGGAATGATTAAAAATCTGGCTTTCTGGTTAGAAAACATAGATGCTGGAGGGCGCAAGCTTTGCGCCCCTACATTACGAATATTATCCCAATGTAGCCGGAATTGATATTATTTGAATAATGGAATAGGTGTGCGCTTGTAAGGTCTAAATTACTAGGTGTAACTCAAACTATTGTCTCGTTACACCCCGTTGAAATAATTTTGCTTCGAGACACGGGTAATAATCGTTATTTGACAAAGACGTATCTCTTTGGAAGAGGCAACAAGCAAAAGTCATAGATCCCCGACTTCTTCTATTGGTAGGATGTATTAATCACGGCTCTTCAACTGAGAAGTCGAGGATCTTGAGGGGTTGAGGAAGTTGGAGCGATCGCCTACTGGCGTGGCACAGCTAAAATAGTGGAATAATCTATCTTCCCACACTCCCCAAACTCTCCACGCCCTTCTATCAAGGACGCTCAATCAATATCTCACCTCCATCCCGATTGAGTTTAAGGTGGACTAAGCCTTCAAAGTTAGAGTTAATTACTTCGTAAGCGATCGCTCCTAGAATAACAGGAGTTAGCAAAAGGTGAAGAGCGATCGCCATTCTAAGCAAACTAAAGTTGGTTTGGTTCTTCATTAGGGTTAGGCCGTTAATTCAACTATACCTAACGTCGCTGCTACAGTTGGGAGATAACTCTCAAATTTAGGCTAACATCCCTAACTAGGGTTTGCTGAATAAGTAATAAGTAATAAGCATTAGAAGGCAGGAGGCAGGAGGCAGGAGGCAGGAGGAAGAAGAGTTTTCATTGCCTAAAAAGAAGTTAGAAACTAGTCATATCAAAGGATTAGACCATCCTTTTGCTATTTCTATTTTCTGAAGAGTAATAAGTAATAAGTAATAAGTTAAGAGTTCCGAGTCGCTTGTTGCATAAGGCTTTCGGGTAATTTGTCCGGGCGCAACTACCGAGATTTTAACCCCGAACATTTTTGATTTAATCAGGTGTTAC
>JAAHGR010001425.1 GCA_010672425.1 Symploca sp. SIO2E6 | reverse complement strand
TTATGGCAATTTTCGCTAACCACTAGACAAAATGGGCGAACGGTGAGTTGTTACTTGTTACTTGTTACTTATTCAGCAGACCCTAATTACTTTATCCCCAGCGTCAATAAATTCATCTACATGAGCTTGGAAGTTGTCCCACTCAGACCCAATTTTCTGGAAGACACCATCCATTATAGCTTGATGTCCAATGAAGGTTCTACCATAGGGTATGCCCTCTGATTCGCTCCATTCCACATTAGGATCAAGTACATCAAGGATGCTGGTCATATCACCCTGCTCAAATGCCTGATAAAGTCCCTTGATAATCTCGACGTTACTCATAAGTAGTATTTTAAAGTTAAAGGTTCGGGTTTCGGGGTTCAGAGTTCAGCAAATCATTCTGCTCCCTGTTCCCTGTTCCCTGTTCCCTGTTCCCTAAAACAAGCGAGGACGTATTCCATAATACCGATAATTCCAGTAATCTTGCAGAATCTTGTCATGATCAAAACAAAGATTAGCTGGCAGATCCCAATGGTGAAAAATTCCCAGATTTTTGGCATCATCAGCTGCCCGAGGTTCTCCTGTTGCTTTTGCCAAAAAGACAACACTGATGGTATGTTGCCGTGGATCGCGGTTTGGGTCTGAATATGCCTGGAACTGTTCGATTAAGTCAACCGTTAAGCTAATCTCCTCCTGAGCTTCCCGTACAGCTGCCGTTTCTGCCGACTCACCGTAATCTACAAAACCACCAGGAATTGCCCAACCGAGGGGAGGATTTTTACGTTCAATTAAGACAATTGGTCGATGAGGGCGATCTACCAATTCAACGATGATATCAACAGTGGGAACAGGATTGCGGTATGTCACAAGCTCAAATAAGTGCAATAAACAGTTGCAGATTTTGACATACTCCCGCGGTTAACTGCGGGAGCAGTATAACGGGGGATTCTTAAACTCACATTTAAGAGTGAGTGCTTCACCGATTGGTAACTAGGCACAGCCCCTGTCCCATCATCTCCACAGGCATTTTTATACACGCTATGCCCTAGCGCAT
>JAAHGR010001424.1 GCA_010672425.1 Symploca sp. SIO2E6 | reverse complement strand
AGAAACTAGATAAGGCTCAAGCCATGCGCCGAGCCATGTTAACCATGCTCAAGGAAGATCGGGGAAACTTCAACCCCATTGCCTGGGCTGCTTTCACTGTTATTGGTGAAGCTGAGTGATTTTTTTTTACAGAGAACAATCTTAAAACGCATAGGGTCAGTTTTTGAAGGGATAGATCACCATAGAAACAATTAAATCCTTAAGACTCAGGAGATCAACAGATGAGCAAACTAACCGCAGCTAAATCAACCCTCTTAATCGTCATTGTGGGTATCTTGAGTCTATCTGCCTTACCACTCCAAGCAGCAATCAGACAACAAGTTAACCCCAGCTTAACCGAAGTAAACCATAAGCATATAGCCTTAACCTGGGGAGATATTTGGGAACGACTGCGACGCAAAAAAGGGAAGAAAGGTTCGCGAGGAAATAACAAAAATAAACTTCTGTGTTTAATCACTCCCGGTAAGCTGCGCAGCGCATACGAGAAAGGAACTATCAAGGTTTGGGGAGAGCAACCGCTATTCTTGTGGCAAGGGGTAATGGAAGGAATAGAAGTACGCCATCTCCGTAGCAATAAATTAATCTGGAGTCAAACCCTCGAACCTACTACCAACAGAATTACCTATCAGGGAGAAGAACTCGAACCAGAACAAGTCTACTTCTGGAGGGAAACCGTGCCTTTAGACACACTCCCCACCAAGATCACATTCCGTATCATGAACAAAGAAGAGCGCGATCGCATCTCCACTGAGTTGGCTGAATTGGAGAGCCAATTAGAAACAGAAGGAGCCAGCGAATCAGATATTATCCTAGCACGAGTTAATTACTTTGCTGAACGACAACTCTGGTCTGATGCTTTACAAGAAGCTTACTCAGTAGAGAATCCTTCAGGAGAGTTAGCTGATTTTATTGCCAAATTTGAAGCTCATAATTTTTGCCCTCCCCAAGGAGATAACTAGAAGTTTAGGCTTGCTTGGTTATACCGCTTCGTGCAGGGAGTGGGGGAACACCTGGATCGAAGGTTCGTGCAACCAAGTGCAG
>JAAHGR010001423.1 GCA_010672425.1 Symploca sp. SIO2E6 | reverse complement strand
TGCAAAATTTATCAGGGCAACTACTAGAGTATCTTGAACCGAAAACAAAAGTTAGTGTTGCTTGGTTTAAAATTAAAAAGCCAGGATTAAAAGCTACTGAATTGCAAGAAAAAATGATGAACATAGGTGTCTACATTCTCCCAGGTAATTACTTTTTCTGGAGCGACCATGAAAAAGGAGAAGAATACATTCGGATAGCTTTAGCCAGAGAACCCGATATGTTTGCAACAGCCGTGCAGTTAATGAAGAAGGTTGTTAATGAATAGTCAGAAAACGGAGTTAATTGATTCCTCTCTATTCTTAGGAATGCATAGCGTTAGCGAGGAAATTAGAGTCGCCTGTAAAAACTATTTTATAGAGCGATTACAGTTAAGAGTCTGCATAAGTTTGGAACACGTTGGAAGTTGTGATGAGATTATTTGGGGCTATTCAAGAGAACTGCAAGATGCATACTATCCTTTCATGGATACTCTGCATACGGTGATGAAAATGCAAAAATTTTCTTATCAGGAAGAAGAACTTCGTATTGCTCTCAATGATCCCAACTTAAGGGCTTTATCTATGTATGATAGGTTACTCATTGCTCTTGCGAAAAGTCGCCACAAAACGGTCTTTACAGTTAACCAAAAACTCTTGAACCAAGGTGATTTACCAGTATCTCGTCCTCCCTTATCTGCTGAAAAGAGTTTTCCTAACACTCTAGAGCAACTTTACCAGAGATCTCTAAAACTACGAATTCCAGATAGCCAATTAACCAGTGATTGACATGTATAGCGGAATCATCCCTCCACTCGTTACGCCGCTAAGTGAAGACGGCAATGTCTGTGAGGAAAGCGTTAAAAACTTAATTGCTTATGTCAGACCTCATGTGCAAGCAATTATACCAGCTCTTAGCTCTGGAGAGGGATGGAAGCTCTCCGAAAAACAATGGCTAGATATGGCCCTATTTTCCAAGCGGTATGCCAAGGATTTACCTGTCTTGATTGGCATACTTGCGAAATCCACAGAGGAGGTAATTACTCATGCCAAAAAACTTGAAGGGC
>JAAHGR010001422.1 GCA_010672425.1 Symploca sp. SIO2E6 | reverse complement strand
TCTAACCCGCCCCTACATATTTAACCACCTAACACCTAATTCAGATCCTTCCATTCCCCTTGAATCGTAAAAGCAGCCCAGTTGTAGGGAGTTTGCCACTGAGAATCTTCCCACATCGACAGTTGTGCTGCTCTTAACGCTGCCGCTGCTGGTAGTTGATTGGTAAACATTTCTTGGTAAAACCGTTTCATTAATTCTGTTGTTGCTTCTTCTTCCACACTCCACAAACTAACAACAACACGCTTGGCACCACCATACATTAAGCCTCCAGTCAAACCAACAATTCCTTCCCCACGATATTCTTTCCCTAATCCAGTCCGACAACCGCTCAATACAACTAGATCCGCAGACAGATTGAGGTTGAAAGTATCTGGTGTAGACAACAAGCCTCTTTGTAATTCTCCTTGCTGATTAATTGCCGATAGTACTATCCCAGAGCGCTCTGGATGTTCTCGATCAAGAATGCCGTGGCTAGCGAAGTGTATAATCTGATATTGACTCATGTCTGAGCTGATGGCTTTTTTGCGACTAGCATCATGACCAAAAAATGTCTGATACTCAAATTCTGGCGGGAGAGTATTGATAATTTGCCGTGCTTGTTCCTGAGTTTTAGGGAGAGGGGTATACTGTAATTGCCTTTTGAAATTCAATAATTCCATCAGCCTCTTCAAAGATTTTACGCCCTTTTTCAAGCCAAGGGATTTCTGTGATATCTAAGGTAATAATTGTTGTATCAAAAAAATCATAGTCAAGATCTTCAATATTACTACTTCTGTGAGATTTATAAGATAAATGAACATCATCAATCTCAAAATCTTCAGATAGTTCTATATTTTTGATTTGTTGTAAACTTTGGTCTGCCCCCTTTAGATTAAAGATATCTCCTGGGATTAGAACCATATTCTGCATGATGGTCGATACGGAAATGCGACCATTAACTGCCTTATCATTACTATTAAAAAATCTAACTTTAACGTCTTCTATCACTCCTTCGGCAACAGTGAGAGTCACTATTCCATTTTCAGATACTTCTGGAACCGTGAATA
>JAAHGR010001421.1 GCA_010672425.1 Symploca sp. SIO2E6 | reverse complement strand
TCTAATGTGTCACCAACGGATACATTATGGGAAGCCCTAGTGATTTGCTTGAGCCGTGATACTTGGAAATTTGTACGTCCGGTTCTGAGGGGGGAAGGGGACAGTGATGTCCCTGCCCTACCCGACTTCTCCATAACGAACTCAAAGTGATTGAGAGGTGCAAAAAAGCAATAGAGGCTTGGTTGAAGGGTATTGGGCTAGAATTAAAACCGTCAAAAACTAGAGTGGTCAACACGCTAGAAAAACTCGACGGTCAGAAACCCGGATTCGACTTTTTAGGGTTTAACATACGACAATACAAAGTCAGTAAGAACAACTCTGGAAAACGGAGAAAGGGATTTAAAACCCTCATTAAACCCAACAAAGAAAGTATCCAACATCACAAAGACCGAATCAAAGAAGTAGTCAATCAAGGCAAAGCCAAAAACCAATTGGCTATTATAAATGAATTAAACCCGATTATCAGAGGATGGTGTAATTACTACTCTGCGGGGATTAGCTCTCAAGCCTTTAAATACCTGACCCACTTCACGGTGCAAACACTAATGAAATGGGCGCGAAGGAGGCACCCCAAGAAATCCCTTCACTGGATTTACCGGAAATATTTCGGCATCCACGAAAACTACCAATGGGTTTTCATGAAGGAAAAAGCCAGGGTTTTAAGACATTCCGAAACGCCCATAAAACGGTGGGTCAAGGTGACTCAAGATAGAAGTCCTTACGATGGAGACTGGGTTTACTGGTCAACCCGAATGGGACGACATCCCGAAGTCAACAAGAAAACAGCCTACTTGCTCAATCAACAAAAAGGAAGATGTACCCACTGTGGACTAAGGTTCAACATGGATGACCTGATGGAAATCCACCACATCGATCAAAACCACCGCAACAACAAATGGGATAACCTAACCTTAATACATCGCCATTGTCATGATGAAGTACACAAGACAAGTGCCTAATCATTGAGGAGCCGTATGAGGTGAAAGTGTCATGTACGGTTCTGTAGACCAGGCAAGGAAGCGATTCCCTGTCCTGAGTTCAACATCT
>JAAHGR010001420.1 GCA_010672425.1 Symploca sp. SIO2E6 | reverse complement strand
GTCGGTGAGCAAGTTAATATATCGGTCTTGGTTAGGATAGCGGTTGTTAACAGTCATCGGGTGTAGGGTGTGGGGAGATAGAGTAAGTATTACACGGTTTTAGGTGTGTCACTCTAGTAGTGCGATCACGTAACGTGTGCTAGAGGTCAAACGCGAGCAAGATGCTTACAGTACAGACGCGAGCAAGATGCTTACAGTACAGACGCGAGCAAGATGCTCGCACTACATATACAGCGCTTCCCGCTGCAATGAGGTACACCTGAATCAGTTGTCAAGATTGGATAGATTTTTTCCTAGTCGTTGTTACTGTACCTCGTAACAGCGGGAAGTGCTGTAATACCTATAGGCGCACACCTTTTCCATTATCAGAATAATAGCAACAAACAACAGTAAAGATCAACGCGATCACTGCAATTTTTCAATCAATTCTAAATTCTAAATTCTAAATTCTAAATTCTAAATTCACTTATCTTCCATCTGGAGTTTGATTGATACTATTTTGCAAAAGTTGATCGAGTTTAGCTAAGTCATTTGTTGTAATACCACCTTGATGCCGAATAATCCCAGATTCATTTTTTAAACGGTCCATATAAATTCGCAAGGCATCTTCATCATCTCGATGGGACAGAACGTATGCCCTCAATTCCTTACGTGGCATTGTTTGAAAGTTAAACTTCTGTGTCATTGTCAAATTCCCAAAGACCGTTTTTAAAGATGGTTAACCCAATTGTCTCTCCTGCGAGAATATATACCTCTTCCCGTTGAGCATCAAAGCGAAACAAATGGATATCGAGATAAAAGTTAGATAAGGCTTGGCAGGCTTGAATACAAGCAAGCATCTGTTCTGGGGTGGGCATTAATAAAGGGTTAATACAAAATTTGAAAGTACTACCTTCCTTTTATACAAGGAATACTAGCAAGACTGGGTTGAGAATCTCTATTATAAGATATAAGTAGGTTGGTCTTAATATTTATCGTTGGGACAAGGCAGAGGGCAGAAGGCAGAAGGCAGAAGGGAAGAGGATTTTAGTCCCCTTAATATTTGTCA
>JAAHGR010000142.1 GCA_010672425.1 Symploca sp. SIO2E6 | reverse complement strand
ATAATGGAATTACTTCCACCTAGGCATTGGGTCAATAAACAACCCCAAATACCTACGGTTGAGCCCACAAACCCCTCAACAATTGCCCATTTTTATAACCTTATTTTAAAATGGGCGAACGGTGAGTAATAAGTTAATTATCCCTTGTTTCTGGTAGAGAACGCGATCAGCTTCGCTGGTGCTGTAGAAGAGCGCTTTCTTCTAAACTGGTCATTGTGAGGAATAGTTTATATGTCTACACCTACTCCATTATTCAGAATATTAGCAAAAAATCATCGCGATCGCAACCAATAAAAATATAGTTGAAACGATCATTCTCAGTAATTTTTGTATCACACAGGACAAAAAATTCAATTCTCGCTTGTGAACAAAAGTTTTGTATCTACTCCCCATATCCAACCATGTAGGGGCGGGTTCGCTCAATATCTTTCTCTTCAACGATAACTTAGCCAAACCCGCCCCGGCGTCTGGTGAGCTCATCTTGGGTTATACCGGGGCGGGTTGATCTCATTGGCTGGTCAATGTGCTAAATGGCTGGTGAACCCGCCCCTACGGTATTTTATAAATTTATCTCTAGATTAAATCTAATGGGTTATTCATCACTGCTGATTCCTGTGTTCCGATGCGGGAACGACCACCATCTTCCCCACAATACCACGCTTCTCCATACGAGATAGTGCCTCAGATACCTCTGCTAAACCAACTACCTCATCAATCACTGGCTTGAGCTTACCCTCAGCAACTGCTGGTATAACCAGATCTCCCAATGTTCCCAAACTTGCCTGATAGTCACTATTGAACCATAGCCCTATACCGTAGAGCCGAACATTACGTCCGATCAGTTTAACTAATGGTAGGGTAGCCTCTATGCCCGTAGTATAACCATAGGAGACAATGCGACCATGATTAGCGATCGCCTCTAAACAATGGGGCAAGGTTACTTTTCCCCCACCATCTAGAGCAACTTGCACTCCAGCTTCGCCACAGATCCTCCGAACCTCAGAAACGACATCCTGGGTGCTATAATCAAGTACTTGTTCTGCTTCCAATTTCCGCAGACGCTCCACCTTAGCTGTAGTACCAGCAGTTGCGATCGCTTTTCCCCCTAACAGTTGAGTAAGTTGGATAGCAGCAGTTCCCACACCGCCACTACCAGGGTGTACGAGTACCCATTCTCCAGGTTGCAGCTTGGCTTGGTGAACCAGAGCCATACTAGCAGTTAAATAGGCAATAGGTAGACTAGCTGCAACTTCCCAAGAAACCTCATCGGGAAGAGGTAACAACTCAGTTGCCCTACCAATTGCCATTTCCGCAAAAGCACCGCTAACATGACCGACAACATGCATTCCCGGCACAAGTCCTGTCACTCCCTTGCCCACAGCATCTACTTCCCCAGCCGCTTCTTGACCTAGGGTATGAGGTAGTCCAGTATAACCAACTCGATAGGTACCGTAAGTAGTCTGTAGGTCAGAATTGTTCATTCCCGCAGCTTTCACCCTAATCCTGACTTCACCAGAACCGGGCGATGGAACCTCCACATCATCCACTTGAATAGAAGTTGGACCGTCTTGGTTGTGAATACGTACTACTTTCATTGGAAATAAGGGAATTGGGAATTGGGAATTGGGAATTGGGAGCAGGGTTTAGGGTGTAGGATTTAGGGAGTAATCCCATTATCTGAACCTAACACCTACCAACAAACAACAAACAACAAACAACAAACAACCAACAACAAACAACTTCAACTAAACATACTGCTAACAGAACTGTCTTCATGGACACGCCAGATGGTTTCCCCCAGCAAGTTAGCTACTGAAAGTATCCTTAGTTGTTTAAACTTCTTGATTTCGGGAACCGGAATAGTATTGGTAACAATTACTTCTTCAAATACCCCATTGGAGAGGCGCTCTATTGCTGGTGGGGAAAATACGGCATGAGTGGCGCAGGCATAAACTTGACGAGCGCCTTCTTGACGCAGTATTCTGGCTGCTTCACAAATGGTTCCTGCTGTGTCGATCATATCATCTACTAGTACTGCTGTTTTGCCTGTAACATCTCCAATAACATTCATCACTTCAGCAACATTGTGAGCTTGTCTGCGCTTATCGATAATCGCCAAGGGAGCATCATTGAGCTTTTTGGCAAAGGCTCTGGCTCTAGCAACACCACCAACATCGGGTGAAACCACCACTAAATCATGTAGTTTCTTAGAAGCCAGGTAATCCAGCAATACTGGTGAGCCGTAGACATGATCTAAGGGAATATCAAAATAGCCTTGGATTTGAGCCGAGTGCAAATCCATGGCGACAATCCGGTTAGCACCTGCTTCGGTCATTAGATTAGCAACCAGTTTGGCCGTAATCGACTCACGCCCAGCAGTTTTACGGTCTGCCCTAGCATAACCATAGTAAGGCATCACAGCGGTAACTTGCCGTGCCGAGGCTCGACGACAGGCATCAATCATGATTAGCAACTCCATAAGGTGAGAGTTAACTGGGTAACAAGTTGGTTGTACCAGGTAAACATCACAACCCCGAATTGATTCCTGGATTTGGACATATAACTCACCATCGGCAAATTGCTTGTGAACCATCGGTCCCAAGTCCATACCTAGATAGCGAGCGACTTCCTGCGCAAGCGGCACATTAGCAGAACCAGAAAACAGGCGTAGACGATTATTGTCTGCAATTGTTGGCAGCATGCGCTGAAGCGTTAAAGTGGCAGAACTGCTCACAGGATATACCCTCGAAGTTCATTTCATGGCGATCTTACCATTCTGCACCTCGCCACATCACAAAAAAAATGATCTATCCCCTAAAATCTATGGCACAGTTTTAATAAAATCGGTTGACAAGCTCATGGAACCACCAATTGCACCTGGAACTACTTTACAAGATCGCTACCGCTTACTCAGTATTCTTGGTCAAGGCGGATTTGGCAGGACTTATCTGGCAGAAGATATAGGGCGCTTTGACGAACGTTGCGTCCTCAAGGAATTGATTCCTACTTCACAGCAGGCTAATATGCTAAATAAGTCAAGGGAACTGTTCAAGAGAGAAGCAACCACTCTCTATCAAATTAAACACCCCCAGGTTCCAGAGTTCAGAGCCGAGTTTGAGCGAGACGAGCGATTATTTTTGGTGCAAGACTATGTGGAGGGGAAAACCTATCATGAACTGCTCAACGAACGTAAATCCCAGCAATTGCCAGATGCGAACAATTCCCAAGTTTTCTCAGAAGCGGAAATAAGGCGGCTATTTGAACAGTTGTTACCGGTGTTAGATTATCTTCACCAAAAACGGATTATTCATCGGGATATTTCACCAGACAATATTATTCAACGCAGTAGAGATAAGCTGCCGGTGTTAATTGACTTTGGTGTTGTCAAGGAGGTGGTAACTCGAATTCATGGTTCAGAGACAGAGGCTTCTATACCAGCCACAAGTGTGGGTAAATCTGGTTATGCACCCAGTGAGCAAGTCCAGATGGGGGAAGCTTATCCCAGTAGCGATCTCTACTCTCTAGCGGTTACAGGGGTGGTATTACTAACCGGCAGAGAGCCTCAGGAACTTTTCGCTCAGGAGCAGATGACTTGGAACTGGCGTCCATCGGCTAATGTCAGTGACCAGTTTGCTTCTATCTTAGATCAGATGCTGAGTTATCGACCAGGCGATCGCTACCAATCAGCAGCAGAAGTCCGAGAAGCATTACAATCCCTACAATCACCAGAAACACGTCTTTCTAATGTTCCCACAGTAGTAGTGGGAGGTCGTCCTGATGAACCGGATACTTCCAGTGACAGACCTCGAGTTCCACCAGGGCCTGTAATTCCTGAACCTAAGCAATCATTGTGGGATAAACCCTGGATAGTTGTGGGCATAGGGGCAGGTTTGGCATTAATCTTAGCCCTTGCCTCTTGGGCAGCTTACAGTAATTTCTTTAGAGGAGCAACTCCAGAAGACAGCCCCACAGAACCAACGAGTAAACTTTATAATAAGCGCCTAGAGCTGTTTCCGGGTAAACCGATTACAGAATCAGGCAATTTAGTTGCTAATTCCAGCGTTGACTACTCCTTCCGAGGTGAAAAAGACCAGAAGCTGAGCGCTTCCATTACTGAAGAAGGGGTCTTGATGACGATAATTGGACCAGATAAAAAGACTGTCGGTAATGCAGACAGATTACGGCGGTGGGAAGGAACTCTCCCCTCTTCTGGAGATTACACGATTAAACTGAGTCCCATTGAAGGCTTGCCAGATAGCAATTATGAGCTAAAACTTGACTTGACAGAAGCACCTCTACCATCGCCATTACCATCACCATCACCTAAGGCATCACCGTCACCATCACCATCACCTAAGGCATCACCGTCACCATCACCATCACCTAAGGCATCACCGTCACCATCGCCATCACCTAAGGCATCACCGTCACCATCACCATCACCTAAGGCATCACCGTCACCATCACCATCGCCATCACCATCACCATCGCCATCACCATCACCATCACCATCACCATCACCATCACCATCGCCATCGCCATCGCCATCGCCAATATTTGAAGAACAACCGGTAAACTTATCCCCAGGTCAAGGCAGTCCTTTCAGCGGGAAAGCTAGTCCCCAGAAGATTAAGCGCTATTTAGTTGAGATTCCAGAAGGACAGCAACTGAGAGTAGAAGTTAAAGAGGGTAACGTAAGTTTAAATATCCTTGCTCCGGATGATCAACCGATAGATGACAGTACAGTAAATGTAAAATTTTGGGAGGCTCCCGCGCCCCTTTTCCCTGGAAAGTATAAAATTGATGTAATTGCACCAGAGGAAACAGACTTTACGATAGATATCCAACTGCCCGAATCTTTGGGTTGAACGGAGAGACAAGGGGACGGGAAGATGGGGAGATGGGGAGATGGGGAGATGGGGAGATGGGGGGACACGGAGACGCGGGGACGCGGAGATGGGGAGACAAGGTAGACAAGGGATATATTCCCAATTCCCAATTCCCAATTCCCAATTCCCAAACAACCAACAACAAATAACAAATAACAAACAACAAATTGAACATATTACTAATTACTGGCACCAATACAGAGACGGGCAAAACAGTTCTAACTTCTGCCTTAGGAGCCTATTGGCAAACTTACCGTCAACTAGAGGATTTGGGCATTTTGAAGCTAATTCAAACAGGAATTGGCGATCGCGAATTGTACCAACAACTCTTTAACCTTGGCCAAAGTCCAGAAGAAATTGCCCCTCTGCAATTTCAAACCCCTGTAGCACCACCAGTGGCAGCTGAAAGGGAAGGACGTTCCATTGACCTGCAATCGGTTTGGCAGGTGCTTAATACCCTGCGACAACAACGGGAGTGGGTATTAGTGGAAGCTCTCGGAGGACTAGGATCTCCGGTAACTCACGAGTTGATTGTGGCGGATATCGCCAGGGATTGGAGTCTACCGGTAGTGTTAGTTGTCCCTGTACAATTAGGTGCGATCGCACAAGCAGTAGCTAATGTTGCCTTAGCACGTTCCTCCGGCGTTAACCTTAAAGGTATGGTTCTCAATTGTGTCAACTCCTGTTCCGAGCAGGAAATTGCTGACTGGGCACCAATTGACCTGCTTGAGTCTTTCACCAATGTTCCAGTTTTAGGCATCATACCTCATTTAACTGATCCCACCGACATTTCTCAACTGGCTCAAGTTGCTTCCGATTTAGAACTAGAGAGATTAGGGTTTTAGATTTTAGATTTTAGATTTTAGATTTTAGATTTTAGGTTTTAGGTTTTAGATTTTAGATTTTAGATTTTAGATTTTAGATTTTAAAACAAAATTATTAATTAAGAAAGCTGTTATATAGCAGTTCTCGCATCCATCAGGTACATCTAAATTTTGATGATTCTATTCCCCATTACCTATTCCCTATTCCCTATTCCCCATTCCCCATTCCCCATTCCCTATTCCCCAGTTAAATGAGAAACGCTATAATTCACTTTTATATACTCAAAAAAAATGGTTTCCACCTTCCCCACTCTTAGTTCTGTTAACCTATCCCAGATTAGATTAAAAATTCGCTCCCTACAGCCTCAGTTGGTTGATTGGCGAAGGCGGTTGCACCAGAGACCTGAACTCGGTTTTCAAGAACAAATGACATCCGAGTTTATTGCCCAAAAGTTACAGAAATGGGGCATTGAGCATCAAACTGGTATTGCCAAAACTGGTATTGTTGCTACAATTGCTGGTAATCGCCCAGGACCAGTGCTGGCAATTCGGGCTGATATGGATGCTCTGCCCATCCAAGAAGAGAATGATGTACCTTATCGGTCACTGCACGAAGGTAAAATGCACGCTTGCGGTCATGATGGTCATACTGCAATTGCATTAGGAACGGCTTACTATCTCTGTCAACATCGAGAAGACTTCAGCGGCACTGTAAAAATGATCTTTCAACCAGCGGAAGAAGGATTAGGGGGAGCCAAGTCGATGATTGAAGAGGGGGTTTTGAGTAATCCTGAAGTAGAAGCAATTATCGGTTTGCATCTATGGAATAATCTCCCTATTGGTACAGTGGGAGTTCGGAGTGGTCCATTGATGGCAGCGGTGGAGAGTTTCCACTGCACAATTTTCGGGAAAGGTGGACATGGTGCGATGCCGCATCAGACTGTTGATTCAGTCCTCGTTAGTGCCCAAATTGTCAATGCTCTACAAACGATTGTGGCTCGCAATGTCAACCCTCTTGAATCAGCAGTTGTCACTATCGGTGAACTCCATGCTGGAACAGCTCACAATGTGATTGCTGATACAGCACGTATGAGTGGCACAGTTAGGTATTTCAACTCTCAGCTGGAAGGATATTTTGGTAAGCGCTTTGAGGAATTAATCGCTGGTGTTTGTCAGAGTCATGGTGCTAGTTACGATTTAAATTATTGGCGGCTTTATCCTCCAGTAATCAATGATGTCAATATGGCTGACTTGGTACGTTCAGTGGCTACCGATGTGGTAGAAACACCAGTAGGAGTTGTCCCAGAATGCCAAACTATGGCTAGTGAAGATATGTCATTTTTCCTCGAAGCTGTACCTGGTTGTTACTTCTTCCTTGGTTCGGCTAACCCTGCTGCCGATTTAGCTTATCCCCATCATCATCCCCGATTTAATTTTGATGAAACGGCCTTAGGTATGGGAGTGGAAATTTTTGTCCGTTGTGTCGAGAAATTTTGTGGCTAATAATATGGAGACTTGAGAAAAAAAGCCATGACTGTCGCCATTAAAAAATTTACCTTTGAGGAGTATCTCAACTATAACGACGGTACGGATACCCGATACGAACTTGTGGAAGGAGAACTCATTCCCATGAGCCTTGGTACTGGTAAACACGGAGCAATTATTCGTTTTTTAGAACGTCAATTGGCATCGGAAATTGAAAGGTTAGGACAACCCTGGATATCCTTATCTTTGCTAGTGGGCATTCGCTCTCCCCGTGGTGGTAGATGGGATACCTGTCGTATCCCTGATGTCATGATTCTCCCCATCGAACAGTGGGAAGCAATGGAGGACAGAGAAGCTATAATTGAACTCAACGAACCACCACCATTGTTAGTGGTAGAAGTAGTCAGCGAATCGACAAAATCAGCAGACTATCGAGCCAAGTACAGTGAATACAGTGTGTTGGAAATTCCTGAATACTGGATTGTCGATCCCTTAGAAGGGAAAATCACCATTTGTCGGTTAAACGAAGGACGCTATGATGAGAGCGTGTTGACTGGGGACATGACGATAACTTCTTCTACTTTGACCGAATTACAATTGAAGGTTGATCAGGTTTTAGCTGGAAAGTTTTAATTATTAAGTTTTATATTACCGTGGAACAGACTTCGGTGCCTGTCTTATATCAAGGAAAGGATCAACAGTGATAATTCCCTTATACCTTGCAACCTTCTTCCTTCCCTTGGAGCCTCGGAGCCTCGGAGCCTCCTGCCTTGTTTCTTAAAAGTTTAAGCAACCTCTTGACTAGATGCCTCTCATGAGTAACCCTACTCAGATTTTGATTCTTGAGTAGGGCTAAGTAAAAGCGCTTTTCACCAAATTTTGCTAGAAATATATCAGCGACTAGAAACTGCCACTGCAGACTTCTCTATAGGTGAATCAACTACCCGCAGGCTGGGAAACAGAAAATGGTTTTCTTCTACATATTGGGCTCCAAATAGCCCCTTCTCAGCCCAGAAGTAACGGTCTGTAGTATGTTCATTTCGCTTGACTAACAGCAGAGCAGGTGGAACAATCCCTAATGATTGGATATATTTTCTTGCTGCTGTAACCGGTTTATCTTCGCCACTCTCTAGATTATACTGAGGCACATGCTCCAGAATCTTGCGCCCTTCTTGGCGGCGGCGACTTTTGCGCTTGCGTCTTCTTGCCAACCTCATTTACCTCCTCTTTTTTCTGGCAGTTGTAATGGTAGTTACAAAAGCCGTGGCAATTATATCCGCTTCAGTTAAAAATATCAAATGCCGATTGCACCTCATCATAGATTGAGGCCAACTCCCCAAGTACCTCACGAAATAAGGCTGAGGATTGATGACCCTATTATAAACTCTGAGTGGATCGTTGATACAAAAGTATACTTTTGTTTTAAAATTGTAATATGAGAATAAGGGAACAGGCAATAGGGAATGGGGAATGGGGAACGGGGAACAGGCAACAGGGAATGGGAAATGGGGAATGGGGAATGGGGAATGGGGAATGGGGAACGGGGAACAGAAAAGCTGACGGCTGACAGCGGACAGCTGACTGCTCTTAATAAACGGAGGCAGAAGGCGAGAGTGCAATTAGTGGTTCTAAATTAGAAATAGATAGGAAGTAGTCCATCTTGAGCAACTCCCATAAAAGAAACTCAACCTAACCTCATGTACATTCCAGCCAGTTCAGAATTTGTCACTCTGTGTCAATCCCAAGTAGCAGTGCTAACTCAAGGGTTGGGAGCAGCTTTGAGTGCGGTGTATGTAACAGGAGAATTGCTAGAAGGTGCTCAAGCCAAGCTGATTCCTGTGGTGGTCTATCCCGAAACAAGTACCATGGGACAAAAGAATCGTACTGACTTGGTGTTGCCTGGGCAGATAGGCAAGATTGACACAATCTCGAGATTCTCACCAACTTCACCAAGATTGCTTCCCCAGGCAACTAATGATGAGCAACCAATGGATTCAACCTCACCAGAGTGGGAAGAAAATTCTCTGAGTCGGCAGCGCCAAATTGTTTTGCCTTTGATCCATGAAGGAGTGGTCATGGGTTTGTTAGTGACTGGTAGGGAAGACAGAGCCTGGAATAAAGAAGAACAAGCGACAATTGAGAGGATTGCTCAGACTTTAGCGATCGCTTACATTACAGATCAGCGTCGAACTTGGGCTGAGCAGCGATTGACTCAGCTACAGACTCTGCAAGCTCAACAACGGGATCTACTTCATAACCTCCTGCATCAATTTCGCAATCCCCTCACTGCGATCCGCACCTTTGGCAAGCTATTGCTCAAGCGACTACTACCGGAAGATAAAAACTACAAAGTTGCTTCGAGTATAGTGCAAGAGAGCGATCGCCTCCAAGAGTTACTGCAACAGTTCAACGCCTGCATTGATCTAGGTCAACAAGACATCCCTCTAGCACCTTTAGCACTCCCCGCTGCCACTGTTACCGATACCTCCCCACTCCCAGGGAACAACTCTTTACTCCCCGGCATGGATCTAACTCTAGAATCCTTTGCACTAGTAACAGTCTTAGAACCACTTCTTGTTGCTGCTGGAGCCATTGCTCAAGAGAGGCAGCTAGATTTGCAGGCTGATCTGCCAACAGACTTGCCCTTAGTAAAAGGTAATATCAAAGCTTTACGGGAAGTATTGAGCAATCTCGTTGACAATGCCCTAAAATACACACCAGAGGGAGGAAAAATAGATATTCGAGTAGGTATCGGGAGGAAGCAGGATATGTACCAAAAAAATTACCCCATGCCTCATTCCCTGACTCTTCCCCTCTCCGTCGATAAAACGATGCCTTTGGCGGTTCGCGAAGCAACCATCGCAATTACGATTAGTGATACTGGTCCTGGAATTAGTCCCCAAGACATAGAACATCTCTTTGAGAGGCATTATCGGGGAGTGCAAGCTTTAACTGCAATTCCTGGTACTGGCTTAGGCTTAGCGATCGCTAAAGAACTAGTGGAACAAATGCAGGGTAAAATAGAAGTGTTTAGCCCAGCACCACAGTTCTGGTCTAAGCAGACTACTAACGACAAGCGAAATATTCAGGGAAAGGGCACAACCTTTGTTGTTTGGCTGCCTATTACTTGCCCCTAACTATTTCTTGAATATGGGCAATCCTTCTTGTAAAAGTTTTTTCAAATGTATGTTGTTTGGCAAACTCAAGAGATTTGTGCGACTCAGCGACTATAGATTCTCTATTTTCATTTAATTGAGCAATTTTTAGAGCCAGCATATCAGGTTGGTTCATCTTCACAAGCCAACCTGCTTGAGAATACTTAACGAGACCTGCAAATGCTTGATTATCGTACCCAACTATAGGAACACCACAACTCATCGTTTCTAGATACGTGCAAGAAGGATCTCCTTGACGATGGCAACATACAAATATATCTATATTTTTCTTAATAAAAGGAATAAGTTCAGTTTGAAACTGAAGAACGCCCAGCATCTTAACTGAATCAGAAAGTCGACTCTGCTGAATCTCTTTTTCTATCAATTCTCTAAGATCACCGTCACCACAAATAAACATTTCGAACTCAACTCCAAGGTTTTTGAGTTTTTGTGCTACTCTAATTAAGTGATCTGCACCCTTAATTTTGATCAAACGTCCGGAGAAAAGTAAACGTAACGGAGAATTTTTAAGACATTGGGAAGTTCTTGCCTTCAACTCAGTATTACTTGCTAACATATTTTCTTTGACCCTTGTGTCAAAGTATTGGAGGGGATTTGAGTTAATTGTTCTATATCCCTCATATGTTGGAGTCCCGTTACATTGAACTCCATTGGCAATAGCGATCGCTTGCCGTTGCTTCAACTCTTGAGTGGCTTCCCAAATATATCGTCTCAGCCTTAGAGCTGGATTATTAGTAGTTGAATCAATGACCTGCATTCTGGTTTTCCAGCTATATTCAGTAATATAAATACAGGGAATATTGGATAATTTACAAATTTTACTGATATGATTTTGTCTAAAGCCCATGGAGGCAAGAACAACAGATTCTTTCCGGAAATATTGATATTTGTTAATTGAGTCAAAGTTAACTACATTCAGATTAAAAGGTAATTCATTAATTTTAACCGATATATTATCAAGTTGGTTGCTTGGTTCTAGAGTTGGTTCTATAAGAACTACTACTTCACCAGACCAATGCCTTTGATATTCTATAATACCATCTATAAATTTTTTAGTGATTATAATTTTATCGTCTGATGTTTGTTTTACTTTTAAACTAGGAAGTATAAGTAATCTTGTTGAATTCATAATGTTTGAATTTGGATTAGGATGAAATGAGTAATGGTTTATACCAGAAGGATTACTCCCTCTAAATTTTAATATCTACAGTTTAGACCATGACCTTCAATGGTTATAGTAGCATAGCATGGATACCAGAAACAAAAGGCGAAATATGTGCAAGGTTTTTGCTTCTCTTGGCTCAAAAACCTTGCACTTTCACCAGGGAAATCCCTAAAACCTAACACCTAACACCTATCTCAACTGAGAATTAAGACTTATTCAGCAGACTTTATTTAGTGCTAATCTCCAAATCAGAGTTTAAGACGAGATCTAAGTCTGTGTCTGGTTCAATAACCAACAGATCAACACGATCTCGACCTAGGAAGCGTTGGAGTAAGCTTACCACTACACCAGCACCTCCTCCAATCAACAGTTCCTCGGTAGCAATGGCACGATCCCCTGTCACAGCAGCAATAGCAGCGGCGGCAGCTGTACCAATTGCTGCATTCTTCACCAGATTCCCTACATTAATACCTTTAGTGATAGTTTCAGTAGTGTTGATTACCTCAGATGTAGCATTGATTGGTATACGCTTACTACCGATTTTCAAAGTCTGTGCGACAAACTGAGTACCACCATCAACAGGAACTAGTTCACCTTCGATTTCACTTCCGGCAGGTATTAATAACTGATTACCAGGAGTAGTAATATTGGCATCCACCGTCAGAGTCAGCGGTACTGTTTCATCTTCAGTCAAGAGAATTTTCTCTTTTTCGTACCTGACGGGAAAAACAGTACCAGCAGGAATAGTGAACTCAGTAGCTACTGGTGCGTTATCAACAATGTATTGTGAGGTAATAATCGGTGCTTGTCCTTGGCTGACTAATGCTTGGTAAAGGAAAGCAGCTACCTCGGCACGAGTTGCATTCTGAGTAGGACGCAGGAAATTGAGATTAGGATAGTTTACAACTATCTTCTTTTCTGTAGCAGCAGCAATACCGGTGGTAGCGTAGTTAGAAATACTTGAGTCATCATTGTAATAATTCAGAATACTAGGTACTGAACCAACAGGAGCATAATTGAGTCCACTAGCTAGGGAAACTAAGACCTGCTCACGGGGAATGTTTTGTTGTGGCCTAAAGATACCACCAGGATAACCACTGAGAAATTCGGTAGTGTAAGCTTCCTGAATTGCAGAAGCTGCCCAGTAATTAGAAGGAACATCAACAAAATTGATGCTATTGCGATTGGCTCTCTTGTTGAAATATTGGTTAGCTTTGCGCAGCATAGCTGCATACTGTGCTCTTGTCACTGGAGCATTGGGTTTGAAAGAACCATCCGGAAATCCTGCAATTATATCCCGATCTGAGAGTTCCTGAATAAAATTACTGGCCCAGTAGTTAGGTGAGACATCACGAAATTGAGATGTTTGGGCCAAAGAGGGAGCAGAAGTTACTAGAGGAGCCACTGCACCAACGGATAGTCCAAAAGCTAAAAAGGCAGCGGTTCCTGATTGCCACGGTTGAAAGTTAGACATTGAATATATGCTCCAAAAATTTGCTTGGTTACTTAAATAGACATGAGCCGGAGAAAAGTGTTCCTTAAACCTCTAAAAATCCTTTTTTCGCGAAATAAAACAGTAAAATATTTGATTGTGGCAGTTGACAATCTTAAGGGTTTGAGTATTAGGTTATTTGCCAGGACGTTGATGTCGGTAAATTTGTTCTCAGGGAGTGACAAGAAGATGAAAAGCTTTACTGGGTGTGGGGTGTAGGGTTTGTCGGTTGGGGAGCACGTCGGTTGAGGGCGCACGTCGGTTAAGGGCGCACGTCGGTTAAGGGCGCACGTCGGTTAAGGGCGCACGTCGGTTAAGGGCGCACGTCGGTTAAGGGCACACGTCGGTTAAGGGCGCACGTCGGTTAAGGGCGCACGTCGGTTAAGGGCGCACGTCGGTTAAGGGCGCACGTCGGTTAAGGGCGCACGTCGGTTAAGGGCGCACGTCGGTTAAGGGCGCACGTCGGTTAAGGGCACACGTCGGTTAAGGGCGCACGTCGGTTAAGGGCGCA
>JAAHGR010001419.1 GCA_010672425.1 Symploca sp. SIO2E6 | reverse complement strand
ACTGACTATCCTGAGGATTAGTCGCACTAAATTTGCCATTCGGCCCCAAGCCAATTTCTTCCGCCGTACTCACCACCAAAGAACCCCGTACATCGAGACTTGCATTCGGTCCAAAATTGATGCCATTAGGATTAAGCAACCACAAATTAGCATTACCATCTACCCCCAACCTACCCAAAATATCCGAAGCATTATTACCAGTAACCCGAGTCAAGATATTTTGGATGCCAGCAGGATTAGCAAAATAAACACTCCTACCAGCCTCAACATTAAACTCCAGAAAACTGTGGAATAAATTAGCTCCTCGTACTGCTCCCCCTTGAATCTCATCAAGCAATGGCATCGGCACAACCACCGAATTTTCAGCTCCTAAAGTATTATCAGGCATTAATTGTGCTGCAGCAGGTTGGTAACCAGCTACAGTTACTGCTGTTAGAAGTAGGAAATACCAGTTAGTTTGATTCATGATTAAGAAGGTCTAATTGAAAATTGGGTTATATAATATTAAACCTCGTAGGGGCGGGTTCGCTCAAGATCTTGCCTACTCAACGATAATTAAGCTAAACCCGCCCCGGCCTACTGGCACTGAGCACAATATGTAGAAATAGGCTTGCCTAAAATTTTACCACTCAACAACAAATTAACCAGCGATCGCCTACCGCTGCCAAGCCGAGAGCCCCGCAGTACTCCCAGAAGCCCGACTTCTTCTATGAAGTCGGGGCTTTTCATGTATTACCAAAAGCATTGGCATCTCCTCCATTGTCATCCCCATCACCATTACCAGATCTAATTTCAATATTGACCGGATCGAGCAGTAAAGTACCGATATTACCAGTATCAGAACCTGTATCTACCTGACCCTCAAAAATCAACTGTTCCTTACCAGAGACTTCCACAAAACCGCCATCCCCAGATTCCGAACCACCATGAGCACTAATTTCGCCATAGAATCGGGTAATCTCGTCTGACCAAACAATGACTCTACCCCCATCACCATGAGTTAGGGCATCAGCATTAATCCTCGCATTGGGACTAATATAAGTACGAC
>JAAHGR010001418.1 GCA_010672425.1 Symploca sp. SIO2E6 | reverse complement strand
ATAATGGAATTACTTCCACCTAGGCATTGGGTCAATAAACAACCCCAAATACCTACGGTTGAGCCCACAAACCCCTCAACAATTGCCCATTTTTATAACCTTATTTTAAAATGGGCGAACGGTGAGTCATTACTCATTACTCATTATTCCTTACCGAAAAATCCTGGATAAACAAAGGCAAACGCTGTCGAACTAGGTAGAGGTGTGCCATCTAACTCTTCTACAACTACAGTTTGCAGTTGCTTATCCCAACTAGCACGGATTTGTCTACCTGCAAATTCTACTACTTGTTTTCCCTGTTGTTGGAGTTCATCATGAACAAATTGGTGGCTGACACCAGAAAACTGATTGTGAGGCTTTTGCTTATCTGCTTGCCAGATGTAGCTAACAATTGCTTTGGGGTGGAGTTGAAGCTGGTTTTGATTGGGGACAGGAAAAATAATCCGCTCGTTGGTATAGTAATCACCATAGGGATAGCGCAGATAATCCCGATTATGTCCTGTATCGGTGGAGAGGATTTTACTATCAGGATATTTAGCTAGCCAAGCACCAAGAGTAGTTTTGATTGCAGGAATTTTCGTGAGGCTACGGTTGACTTGGGAGCCGATAACACCAAGAGCCCAAGGTTGAGAGTAAAGGGTATCATCAGCACGGTCATACATTACCAAACAACTGCGATAAAGCTTACCGGAAACACCATAAGTGGAATTATCCCGCTCAAAGGCTACAATTGTGTCACATAGGGGACAGTAAGAGATGCTCAAGTTAACAGTATCCTTCGGACTATGACAACACACTACATTGTGATACATTGTCTGAAAGTTGGCACGGATTCATCCGTACAGGCGCTACTGCAAACGCCTCTATCGAGTCCGAGTTAAAAACCTCATTCCCAAATACTTTTCTAATCATGTTTAGGGCGCCATTGATATCTGCATTAATTAAAGTGCCATTATTCGAGCGAAACAATCCTCTGTTGACTCTTGTGCCCTGATAAGACTTGTGCTTCTCCACAGGCTCTAAGTCAATAAAAGATGTTTTCGATGTAT
>JAAHGR010001417.1 GCA_010672425.1 Symploca sp. SIO2E6 | reverse complement strand
TAGCCGCTCTATGTGCCCCAAATTTCTTTGAAGATATTGCAGTTGTTTTTTAATTGCTTTTTTTCTTTGTTTTGTTCTTGGCTTTCTTTTTTTTGCTACTTTTAAATAATCTTTCCTCGCTAGTTTTCTATACGTTTTTGGCTTTTTATTGATTTTTTCTCTCACCGCTTCATAAAGGGTATCTATTATTTCTTCACTACCAACTCTTGCTTCATTTAATATTCCTAAATCATTCGGATACCTAATATCTCCTGGGACACAGCTTGCATCTGATAGCAATTGTCCTCTATTTTCTGATTCTCTTTTTTCTTCTACTTCATTTTCTTCATTTTCTTCTTTTACTTCATTCTCTTTTTTTTTAGCGCTTCTTCTACCATTTTTTTATTTATTTGGTTGACTAAAGAAGCTGCTATTCTTTCCCTAAATCTTACCAATAGTGAAGCATCAAATGGTGCTTCTTTGCTGTACTCTCTACGACCTATAAAGTATTGTAGATATGGGTTTTCCTTTATTTGTTCTACTGTTTCTCTATCACTTATTCCTAATTTTTCTTTGATTATTAACGCTCCCAAGGCTGTACGAAATGACAGTGCAGGCGCTCCCATATCTTCCGCAAAATTTTTGGCGTATTCTTCTTCAAATTCAGACCACGGTATCAGTGATGCCATGATTACCCATCTGTTATCAATTGATAACTTTTCCTCCAAGGGAAACTCAAAATCTTCCGTTGAGTTGGGGGTTGATGCAGCTTTTCGGTACATTGTCCCGTCAGGGTGGTGCAAGGATTTTGAGCCATTTTACCATATTTCCTGAGACTTCTAGTGCCTGCTGCATGATTGAAAGCCTTGAATGGCATGGCTTACACACTTATGCAGCAAACCCTAATTAGGCGGACATGATATGAAGCCATGCTTTGGGAGCAATGGGTGACGGGGGATGAGTTAAAGTTTTTTCTGTATGGGTGTTAGGGTGATACCAAATCCGGTTTCGTCACACCCGTTTTGAGACAATCGCGAAACTTGCTCTGAGACGTTGCATGCAACGTCTCTA
>JAAHGR010001416.1 GCA_010672425.1 Symploca sp. SIO2E6 | reverse complement strand
TAATAAACTGTAGCGTCCCAGATTCTCTCCCCCTTCTACTGATTCCAGCAGAAAACTGTAAGGCTGACCAGCACAAACTTTATACCAAGCAGACACTGGTGTTTCTAAGTCAGCCACCAACTCTTGGTAAACTGGCACAAAATTACCCTGTTGAGCTAGGGTTGAAAATTGAGATAAATCCGGGAAAATCATGATTTTTTCGGGATAACTGCCAGCAACCAGTTATCAGCAGCCTATTAACTACTGATAACCGACTACTAACCACTGACGCACAGCCTAGACTTCGTAAGGTGCCTTACCGCTGAATTTTAGGTTAGCTGGTTGGGGATTGTCGCCAATCTTGCGGTCTACTTTACCTGCAAATTCACGTCCTTCGTTGACTTTCTCTGGGAAGACGCCATCTTTAGGATGCAGATACTCGGTTTCACCGTTAGGAAAAACCCGATAAACCTTGTAGTCTTCGATCCTGGGTTTAAAGGTACGCAATTGGGTTCCCAAGGCGAGACACTGCTCTTTACGAGCTAAATAAAGTAAGTTGTCACCTTGGTTCATTATTGCAGCACCACCAGTAGGCATTTCAAATACTTGCTGTTTAGTGCTACTCCAGGTAATTGCGTATTTCTCTTCAACTTCAGCCTTGGTCAGCAATCCACCAGTGCTCCCACCAAAGATGGGTGGTTGACCAGTAAGGGTTTCTTCTGCCATAGTGTTTTCTCTCAAAAATTAGGGCATTTAGGGAATGCTATCATTGAGGCTGTACATGTCCAGCTACTTTGTCAAGAACTGTAACAGTTAGTTATCTAATTAGGGAATTGGGAATTGGGAATTGGGAATTGGGAATTGGGAATTGGGAATTGGGTATTGGGAATTGGGAATTGGGTATTGGGAATTGGGAATTGGGTATTGGGAATTGGGTATTGGGAATTGGGAATTGGGTATTGGAAAGAGCCTACTTTCATCCCCTGGTGGTGAAATTTTTTTCATCGGGACTGCCTTGCAGCCTTGCTGCCTTGCTGCCTTGCTGCCTTGCTGCCTTATTGTCCCTAGCAACTATTTTCCA
>JAAHGR010001415.1 GCA_010672425.1 Symploca sp. SIO2E6 | reverse complement strand
CTCCCAAACCTGGTACGGAAGCCATTCGGGAAAAACTCCAACAAATGCGGGCGAGACGCGAATCCAAAGTATGATTTTTTTAATTGACCATAATATAGAAGGTCATTCCGTAGAGGTTAACAAAATAGCTTTAAAAAATCTTTTAGTTCGTCTAATACAGGATTGGTCAAATCCCAGATATCTGTTTTATTTTTCATTACATAATCAAACCCTCCCATACTACATTTTCTTCCAGCTTGCTTCTGCTCTTCTCGTGAACAAGTATCATATCGAAGGTATGTGCTGACCCAAAACTTATCAAAGTCTTTTTGTGTTATTGGCTTGCCATTACTTTCTAGACAAGATTTCCAACTTTCTAAACAATCAGCATAAGTAGAATCCTTATTTTTTATAGATCTTAAAACTGTTTCAAGTTCACCTTGACCGTTGATATTTGTAAAATAACAGGATAATTGTAGGCTTACTTCATCATCAATGGCAACTTGAAGAAATTCTCCAGTATTAGCTAAGCTTCCAAATCCGGCAAACACTTTACTTATAGAACCATTAATCAAATCTAATCTTTCTTCTTTTGAAGATTGATCAATATCAATAATTATTCCTACTTTATTAATATCCTTTTTCATAGCATCATTCCGCACAGAATTAAGTGCTTGTGTTAATTTTACTCGATCTAATCCTCCTAAAGTTTTATAATCATCTTCATCTATATAAATGATATTTTCGTCTTGAATATCACAATTTAAACAATAAACTATTGACTGAATAAAGTATTTGTCATTTTTACTCTCAACAATCAGACAATTACTCACCTCTTACTCCTTTTTGATGTTTTATTCCATAATCCAATGTTTCTAGATCCCGTTTAATTCCTATAATCTGATTAGTTTTAATGTGTCTTGCTAGTTCAAAATGAGCACCAAGTCCTTCATATTGTTGTATGCCAACGTCTACAAATGCTTGTATCATCTCTAGACTATGAGTTGTCGCGAATATTTGGACATCAAGCTCATCAGCGAGTCGAAATAAAATTTTCCATAATTCTCTTTGGTTAGTGTAATG
>JAAHGR010001414.1 GCA_010672425.1 Symploca sp. SIO2E6 | reverse complement strand
AAATTCGTTCGGATTCCGACCGGGAAGGTCATGTCACGACGCAATCGGAGCAATTTTTAATGCGATTAGACACAAGCCAAAATATGACCATCATCTCCCTTGAGCCGCGCCTCAATCATGGCGATTGACGCCGATTTCCCACCCGCTTGGGTAACACACAATCCTGCCTCAGTGAGAATGCGCCGCAAATCCTCAGTTTCTTGTTCGGTCAGTTCAAAATTAAGCTGTTTAGTACGCTGTTGAGTAAGTACCCAATTTAAAGCAGTTTGATAAATCAGAATTTTGGCTTCAGTACTGCTAGCACCCCTAAACTTTGAGGTTTTGAATTCGCCATCCCGATGCATAGCTGCTAACAGATAGAGTAACAGGGGTTCTTTGGCTAATTGCTTGACTCGTTCTGGACAAGTTCGAGCTTGCAAAAACTCCTGAAATCCTGAAACTGTCTTCTCACCTACCTGCTTTCCCCACTTGCCTAACCATTTTTGCTGGAGTTGTTTATCCATCAGGGCAATTTCCACCCGTGTTAGATTTCGAGGCAAGAACTGTTCGATACCCTGTAGTGCTAATTCCCTACCAGTTACCAAAAACCGATGTCCTAAGTGAGGATTGTTTTGGCAGCTAGCTTGCAAATTCCCCACCTGTTTGAGAAACTTTTCAATGCCACTAGTGGTTCTCCCTTCCAGGCGCAATTCATCAAACCCATCTAGCAAGAACAAAAACCGGGTATTGGAGTCTGTTAACCAGCCATCATCACTCTTAGCAAAATTTCCCTTAACCGCAGCGCGGAGGGTATTCTCAATATTCGGTTCAAAGGCATCAATATCTCGTAGTCGAATTAATATTGGTGTCCATAGGGGATGAATATGTTCCAGCACCCAATTAGCAAACATCCGACAAAAAACACTTTTGCCTCGCCCTGGTCCTCCTTGAATAAACATTACCTGACCGATACTTTTTTGCTAACAAATGCTAACAAATACACTCCCTCCGGGAGTGGCGGTCGCGGCTGTTGCAAACGTGACATCCGGCAGAAAGCGTCAGCGCACCAGTTCCATGGACAGT
>JAAHGR010001413.1 GCA_010672425.1 Symploca sp. SIO2E6 | reverse complement strand
GGCAAGATTTCAAGATTTACTGTCTATTTTGTCCAGTCAGTGAGACACAAACTCGTGCCTATTTAATTCATTTTACCTCCCTCAATGCCTTTTGGCGCTTGCATAAATTACCAGTGTGCTTTCGTAAATTTGTAAAAAATAGTTTGTTTGGTTCCGCACAAAAGTTATTAGATGGTTTAGTGCGTCAGGATGTCAAGATGATGGAGGAAGAGCAACAAGCTTATTTCCATGCTCCCCAACGGCGAGGTTATGAGTTGAATCGAGCCTTGGTGAGTGTGCAGCAGTTGATTAGGAATCAGGTAATGTAAGGAATTGGGAATTGGGAATTGGGCATTGGGCATTGGGAATTGGGCATTGGGAATTGGGAATTGGGAATTGGGAATTGGGAATTGAGAATTGGGAATGAAGATAATTACCTGACAATCCTGATGTTAGAGTTGCGGTTGAGAAGATAGTTAGTAGGATACAACTCCGTATAGTTAGAAGTAAGTAATAGCGTTCTCATTTGTATGAGGTACACTGTTACCCCTCAAAGTCCCCCTTTCTAAGGGGGATTTAGGGGGATTTAGGGGGATACTAGATATACCTCACGGATGCGAGAACTGCTATAAACAACAATCTATCAACTGCAATCAAATGTCAAATAAGGTTAATCACGACGAACTTGTCAGCTTGAACTTGAAGGTAACTCTGGGTGTTGGTTTTGCCTCATTTTTCGCGGCTATGGCGCTAATCTTATTTTATCATAGAACACCAAAGTATCAAGAAACTTTGTCTTTTGCTGTTACTGCCCTAGCAACAAGTGCAGCAGTGACGAGTACAGTTTATGCTTTACGCAGCTTACAACAAAATTCAGCAGGGTTTCAGCTTCTCAAAATCCGGTTTTTTTGATTTCTTAGGCTTGGTGCAAGATCTGAGTTATACTAAATCCTCTTCGTGATCAGCCCTTTTCCCCAAAGCTTCAATCCATGATCATAGTGAATTGTAGCGATCGCTTAAAGGATGCATCGAGCATCAGGTTTTTTGCAGTTTGCCTAAACTCCAACAATTTAGGAAAAACCACA
>JAAHGR010001412.1 GCA_010672425.1 Symploca sp. SIO2E6 | reverse complement strand
CATTGGCAGAGTTTCTGAAATTACCGGAAACCAAACCTGCAAGGGAATACATTGAGGGGAAAGTCATCCAGAAGCCAATGCCACAAGGGAAACATAGTATAATTCAAGGGGAATTTGTCTCTACTATTAACAGTATAGTCAAACCCAAGCGTATTGCTCGTGCCTTTCCTGAACTACGTTGCACTTTTGGTAGTCGTTCAACTGTTCCCGACATTGCAGTTTTTCTTTGGAGTCGGATTCCCCGGGATGAGAAAGGGGAAGTTGCTAATACATTTCCTCTAGCACCAGATTGGACAATTGAAATTCTCTCTCCTCACCAAAGTCAAACCAAAGTAACCAAAAATATTCTTCACTGTCTGAAGCATGGAACTCAAATGGGTTGGTTGATCGATCCAGATGAGCAAACTGTGTTTGTCTATCGTCTCAAGAAAGAAACGGTGGTATTTGATGAGCCAGATGAAATACTGCTGATGCCATCGTTTGCCAGCGATCTACATCTTACGGTTAAGGATTTGTTTGCTTGGTTGTTAGAATAAAATGTGCGTACATACAGTGCTTTGCACTATATTTGTAGGGGCGGGTCGGAGAATGTAGAATGTAGAATGAGTGAATGTAGAATGTAGAATTGGGAATTAGGAACAATTCCATATATTCGTAGGGGCGGGTTGGAGAATGTAGAATGTAGAATGAGTGAATGTAGAATGTAGAATTGGGAATTAGGAACAATTCCGTATTTTCGTAGGGGCGGGTCGGAGAATGTAGAATGTAGAATGTAGAATTGGGAATTAGTCAAAATTCCAGATATTCGTAGGGGCGGGTTGGAGAATGTAGAATGTAGAATGTAGAATGTAGAATGTAGAATTGGGAATTAGGAACAATTCCGTATATTCGTAGGGGCGGGTTGGAGAATGTAGAATGTAGAATGAGTGAATGTAGAATTGGGCATTAGTCAAAATTCCAGATATTCGTAGGGGCGGGTAAGCGTGATATCTTATCGCATTTTACGATAACTTTGGAACTCGCACCCGCCCTCGCGATAACCTCGCGCTTGGTTACGTTAACCG
>JAAHGR010001411.1 GCA_010672425.1 Symploca sp. SIO2E6 | reverse complement strand
CTCCTCTGGTTATCGTCGCCTGGAAGCCTTAAAAAAAGATCAACAATGGCTCCTAAAACAGACTAAGAGAAAACGGACGGAACTAAATAACTTTGTGGAACAGATGCGTTCCTTAGCAATCGAGATATTTGAGCGAGGTACTCCTCACTTAAATAAACTCAAAGCGCTTGATAACGAGATCCATACCCTATTCGAGGAAATCCTTAACACCAGAAAATTCGGCAAAAAAACGAAGAAGAAGATTGAAGGAATTTACCACAACCTACAGTTGGGAGGAATCATCTCTCCTCGGTTCAACGACGAAGCAGGAGAAACAGAACTAGATGAACTGTTTGAGGATGAAGAACCAGAACAGGATTTTTTCTTTCAAGAAGAAGATAACTCCTCCTCTTCTAGAGGGGAAAGGCAAGAATTTTCCCAACAGCAAGTAGCAAAAACTAAGGAATCGAGAAAGATTCGCCAAACATTTTTGAGGTTAGCCGAAATCTTTCATCCCGATAAGGTGATGGATAGCGAGAGCAATTTGCGCCATACGGAGATCATGAAAGAAATCAATAGAGCCTATCAAGAGGGTGATTTAGCACGGTTACTGGAAATTGAGCAGCAACATCAAGCAGGTAAATCGATTGCCAACGAAACAGAAGATGAGGTAACCCGAAGTTGTAAGCGCCTTGAAGAGGAAAATCAGTCCCTCAAAAGCCAATATGAGCATTTAAAACGGGAACTGCGTTTGGTGAAAAAAACCCCGGAAGGTATGATGGTTTCTGATTACCGCAAAGCCAAGCGAGAAGGAATTGATCCCATTGCCGAGATGATGGAGGAAATGGAATCACAATTTGAAGGGATTGAGCAGTTGCGAGATTTTATCAAGGATTTTCGAGAGCAGAAAATGACGATTAAGGAATTTATCGCTGGACCAACCTTTTTGCATCAGACACAAGAGGAGGAGATAGAAGACCTCTTGGAGGAGATGTTTGGAGATTTCCTGGAAGTAATTCACTTGTAATATCCCATACTAGTGGCGTGGTACACCTAAAAATGTAGGTTGGGTCGAGGCAAGGAGA
>JAAHGR010001410.1 GCA_010672425.1 Symploca sp. SIO2E6 | reverse complement strand
TCCTAAGTATCAATCTTTCTACAATAATCTCCGTCCCACTTTACTGAAATATAAATCAGCCCTGCAAAAAGTTCCTCTAGCAATTCGCAGAGGACATCAATGCTATTCAGTACCCAAAGAAGAGTTGGAAAGCTTATTTGAAACTACCGGTTCTGGGCTACCTAGTGTCTTAGGAATTTTTCAGGTTAATTGCTTAATTACTGATGATAAGATTGCCGGTAAAAAAGCAGAAAATTCTCAAGTTAAGTTTACGCAGCATCCTCTAGAGCTCTTTATGCAAAAGGAATTGAAAATTAGAGGAAAAAATCAAATGATTGATACCATAAGCGGTCAACAAGATGCCCAAACGATAAATATTCAGCAATTAGTTCACGAAGTAAAGCGATTGGGTTATCTTCCAGATGAGTTTGAAGAAGCAGTTACATGGCTACAACTACGACGTTATGTGGAATGGAATCGTCAAGCAAGAATTCTGTATCAAGCTGTAGTCGAACTCGCTCCCGATGTTTTACAGAGTCAGCTCAACAAACTCCGTACTCAAGTATCGTCTTTGTTAAAAGCGCTTGAAGATCAGCTTCTGCTGAAAATTGACGAAAATATCAAAAATACTGAAACAACTCTTAAAGGTATAGCAGCTACTTTAGAAGGAAATAACAATCTTGATCAACTAAATATTTTTAATCAAGCTATTGTTGATTCAAACAATCGACAATCTTTGGCTGAAGTAGCCCTTGACGAAGTTCAGAGAAATATACTAGAAATCGAGAAGCAATTTGAAGAATTTTGCTCTAGAAAATATGCCGAACTAGATCAAGAGTTGGGTTTGGTAAAATTTAGACTACAAACCTTAACTAGAGACTTAATGCTCTCTAAATTTAGTAAGCCTATTTTGGGTAATAGTGGACTAGAAGTTTGTCTTGACGATCGCCGAAGGGTTTTGGAGAAACAAGTTGTAAAGCTAGATAGAGAGTGCCAAAAATTAGCAGAGTCAATTGTCTTGGATGACACTGATATCCTGAGATTACATCGCCAGAAAGAGGAATGTGATAAGTTGTTAGCAAGTTAA
>JAAHGR010000141.1 GCA_010672425.1 Symploca sp. SIO2E6 | reverse complement strand
TCAACAGGGTGGTGCTACCGGGAAATTGAGCTTTCACTGCCTCAAGTTCTGCTTTGACATTGCTCAAGGCGGAAAACTTTTGCTCGTTGATTTGGCTGGCTTCGCTTAAGCCTAAGGCTAAAACCCGAAGTTTGTCTCGGTTTAAGGCTTGGGGATTGGTGAGGTGCAGACTGGGGGTAGTGGCAATAGCGTAGTTTTCGATTAGAAACTGTTCTCCGTCGTGGAGAGCCGCCATTGGTATACTGCGTAGGATGCCATCTTGGATGAAGACCAAGGTTTCGATTTGGTTGGACTTTAAATCATCGGCAAAAGGAGCAATAATCTCATTGTACAGCTCTTGGGCTGGTTTGGGGTTATAGATGGGATCACTTCTGCGTTCTAGTCCCCGGCGGAATTGGTTGATTTGCTCCCGCAGATCCTTACTATTAGTATCGATCCAGTTTAATCGCTTTTCACCGTTGGGCAGACTGACTAAGATAGCTGTGCGATCGCTTAGAATAATCGAACTGAAGACAGCGGTATTTTCCCCTACTAGTTCATCAACTCGTTCTTGAGAGATCAGTATTAAATCACAATCATTACCGAAGTAATTTTGCAATTCGGCTAATTTCAGGGAATCGATGGTTTCTAGGGCAGATTTTAGTTCCTCTGGATACTTTTGACTATCCTTAGGGATTAGTTTAGCACGTTCTAACCTTAACTGGGCAAATTCCCGGTGGAGAGGATTAACCGCATCCCGGAAGTCAAATTGTAAATCCCGCTCGGCAATCAGGAGATCATTGCGGATATGATTAAGAGTAGCGATCGCTTGTTGATAAGCATTGATAGCTTCAGTTTCCTGACCTTGGGCTTGAAAAATCCGTCCTGCTTGCCATTCCCACAAATAGAGACTATCCTTAGTTGATAGATTCTGGTTAGCTATCCACCGGGCTTGTTGAGTCAATTCCAGGGCCTGTGGATAGTCTTTACGGCATTCATAGAGATGACCTAATTTACCAAGGGCAAAGGATTCCGCACGGTAGTCCTCAAGGTTCTGAGCAATAGAGACCGCTTGCTGGAGCAATGGTTCAGCTTGTTGAGGCAGCAGGAGTTGGCCACAGGGGTTAGGTGGGGAACTGGTATCAGTTGAGGTTACCGGTTGCTCAAGTGTGGCTAAATCGATAGCTGCATGGATTTTATCATGGGAATCCGGTAGTTGTTGGAGTAGGTGCAGAGTTTGTTGGAACAAGCTAAACTCTTCTCCTTCCTGACTGATTTGTAAGTGGGGAATTGGGAATTGGGAATTGGGAATTGGGAATTGGGAATAATGATCACAGTAGGGGTGAAGCATTGGCGCTACTATCTCACCTTTTTTACGATATTCTTGCTTCGCCAATGCTTCACCCTGTCCACTCCCAGGAAACCCACCCCTAACCCCTCCCAGGAGGGAATTAGAGGCTCCCTCTCCGAGGGAAATTAGAGGCTCCCCCTCCTGGAAATCTGGCTCCCCCTCCTGGGACTATGCATTCGTTCTAATGTGCGACGTTGGTGAGCTGATGCGATTGCCTACGGCACCAGCTAAGGGGGATTTAGGGGGATCTAACAAGATTAAGCGATTATAACTAGCAACTGGGGTTATCAAGATTATTGCTTGGAGATAGGACAGGCTAGAAGCCTGTTCCACATTTTTATTATCTATTGTAATATGAGCTATCCATTGTGGAACTGGCATCTTGCCAGTTATCCAGATTTTGGGTTGGAGATAGATACAGGCTAGAAGCCTGTTCCACATTTTTATTATCTATTGTAATGTGAGCTATCCACTGTGGAACTGGCATCTTGCCAGTTATCAATATTTTTGGCTGGAGATAGATACAGGCTAGAAGCCTGTTCCACATGATGATTATTTATTGTAATATGAGCTATCTACTGTGAAACTGGCATCTTGCCAGTCACTCAAATGAATGAACCTCTGCCAAAACAGGATTAATATCAAACCACAAGTCACCCTGCTCATTAAGGTATTCAAACACAAACAGACTTCGCAATAGGGTTTGATATTCCTCTTCCCCAGTTACTTTTTTAGTTTGGGCAACCTTTTCCAATAGTTCCCATTCATCCGGGGTAATGGCTAAGGTAAACTCATTAGCATATTCCCGAATGACTATTTCCAGCCTATTCCGGTCAATAGGTAGGGTTTTTCGCTTGCGCAAACAGGAGTAAAGTAAGCTAAGCAGGTTACGTACATGACCACCACTAACTCGACATAACCGATCCAAGGTGAAGAGAGAATCAAACACCCCTGTAACTAAGTTTAACCGATCTTCGGGCAATTGCTCCGGGAAGGCTCTGGCTAAAACCATTTGCTGCAATAATTCTAATCCCGCTTCCGAGTCGCTACCATCTTGCTTGCTCACTGGCACCATAGGCAAAACCATCGGTTTAGTGCCACCTCCTAGGCGATTTTTTAATGCCTCCCGTTCGTTAGAGAACATTAAAACCAAAGGAATGGTATAAACTACATGGCAATGAAGACTGCGTAGTTGCTCACCTCGACTGACAAATAAATATTCTGGTAAACTCTTACCTAAGACGAAAGAACGATCATCTACCCGGTCTAAGTTATCGACAATTACTACTAGTCCTGCTTGACCACGCTGTTTTAGTACTTTTTCTGCTGGTTCTAGCAGTTCTTGATTAATGGCTTTGAGCAAACTCTCGGTTTTGGGTTCCAGGTACTGCCTTAATTGAGAACGTACTTGAGGACTTTCCTTGGCTTTGGCCGTAATTTTACCAATACCAAAGGATAATTCCGTTGGTCCCTCCAAATTAATCGGAGTTTTTAAGAAATCAACATCAAAATTTAGCTATTAGTTGCTAGCTGTTAGCTTTCAGTCCCCACGTTCCATAATGGACATGTAGGGGTGGATTCACCCGAAATTTGGCAACCATAGGATAATTTAACTAAACCCGCCCCAATGCTGCTCGGTTAAGGGAGGACAAGGAACACAAATAACACAAGGAACACAAGGAAGAAGGGGAAAGAAAACTTAGTAGCGTGACTGACGCGATCACTTTCCAAGGGAGTTGACAAACAACAAACAACAAACAACAAACGACAAACAACAAACAACAAACAACAAACAACAAACAACAAACGACAAACAACAAACAACAAACAACAAACAACAAACAACAAACAACAAACAACAAACAACAAACAACAAACAACAAACAACAAATAAACTTAAAAACCGTACAAACGCTTGATCGCTACCTTCATCACCTCTGCTAGTTGCTCACGGCTAGCTAAAGAAAGCCCTTCTCTAATCTGCTCGAACTCTGATGGCTTGAGTTCAGTGGAGATATGTGCTTTGATTGCTACTTGTTGATTCAGCATAAGAACTCTTGTGTAGTGGTGTCAGAAAAAAATATGTCACAGAAGATTATTGAAAATCTACCAATAGGCACAATGCCAATGACCAGAGAGATTTTAGATTAAAGAATTGAAGAATTGAAGAATAAAACGGTCACAAGCCCCTAAATTTATTTATGGAATAAATCTTTAATCTTCAATCTTCTAATCCTCAAGCCCCTAAATTTATTTATGGGGTAAATCTTTAATCTTCAATCTTCAATCTTCAATTGCTTGACGAACTTTTTGCTACCATAGCATAGCCTAATTAAAATCCGCCCTGCCCAGATGGGTTTAGGAGTGTGGGAGGTGTGGGGAAAAAGAATCATCCCATACTTGAGACACACTAGCGTGTTCCCTATCTCTAGTTACATACTCTCTTTTCTCGCCACACCCCTCGTTTGCACCCTTGCTGTTGCTTACTCTAGCTTCCAACATTTCTTTAACCTCCTGTAGCCCAATATACATTTATTGTGTGGTGTTAACCGGATCTCCTCAACAACACCTTCTTAATCATCGGATATGTCCTGGAATGGGCTGGTGATTGAAAGCTTTCTTTCAGGTTGAACCTGCTCACCATGAGGTGATGTCCATCATCACTATGAGGTTATGATGGCCTAGTTATTTAATTGTGATTGAACTATGTTCTATTTTGTGACCTAGGTTACTTTTTTATTTTCCTAGAGTGTTACTGTCTATGGCTTCCTAGGCTATTTCATGATCCCCTAACAATCAATAATGTATAAGCAATAACAGAAATTTTTATCTCTCTTAGGGTAGGGAAGGGGGGGGAAGTGTGGGGGATGGGGAGATGGGGAGATGGGGGGATCTCACAAGGGTAGGTTTTTAATATTTCGGTCAAGAAGAGACAAGGAGGACAAGGAAGGAAAGTAGACAAGGAAGATGTTTCACGAAAAACTGGGCTTTTCAGCATCTGGGATTTTTAAGAACCGAACAAAAATTTATACGGTTTTCCTCCCTTGTCTTCTTGTCTACCTTGTCTACCTTGTCTTGTCCCCACCCGTAAGTAAAAAACCTACCCTTGTCAGGATGGGGGGATGGGGGGATGGGGGGATGGGAAAGAGGAGGGAGAGTAATACAACTCGGATTTTGCCCCTATTTCTCCCCACACCTCCCACACTCTCCACACCTCCCACACTCCCCACAGTGTGTCTTAAGCCAAAATTTTTAATAAAACTCCTGACATCTACCATTTTTTTATGTAGATTGGAATATATTCCTGTAAACAAATGAGACACAGACGAGTTCAGGGTGCTGTGTCCCAGGGAAAAATCAGCATCATACCAATTTAAAAATTTTGTACTCAAAGCTCGTTAATTAGGGTCATAGACAAAAAAGCGTTGAGTCTACCTGCGGTGTTTTTACAAACGATCTTAAGCCCTAGATAGGGCTTGCTGCATAAGTCGTAATCATCGGGTTTGAATAGGTGGCAGGTGGTAGGTGAGGTTTGAAGTGGTAGGTTTTAGGGATTTTCCACGCGCTTAGTGCAAGGTTTTGGTCTGTTGTGGCTCATTTACCATTGCACTTTCACCCGGGAATCCAAACATTAACTCTTGAGTTATTACTTATTACTTATTACTTATTACTTCAAAACCCGAGTCAATCGACTCGATGAGGCAAATCCTAGATCAAGGGTCGCTCCCCCCGGATTTGGCATGAGTTCCAACTCTAGCTACAGCTAAATCTAATTTTCTTGTGAGGATTTATTGTGAACAAATATCAACTGTCTCCTGGCAGTGGAGTAGGCTTGCTCTGCCTACTTGCTGGTTACTTATCTTTCGGAATAGTACCTGCTGCCGCTGAAGTTACTGAGCAATCTGGGTTAAATCTTCCTGAGACTACAGAAGATTATAGTAATCAATTGACCGAATTAACTTCACCATCTCATCCCCAGTCCCCTATCTCCATCTCCCTACAGTCAGATTTAGATACTTCCGTTAGTGAGTCTGCTGCTAGTCCCTCCGTGTCGGAGTTGCTGACTCAAATCGATACCGAGTCAGAACCGATGGGACAGATAACCAGTGTCTCGGAACTTTCCGATGTGCAGCCATCGGATTGGGCTTATGAAGCATTACGCTCTTTAGTAGAACGTTATGGTGTAATTTCTGGTTACCCTGATGGTACATTCCGAGGTAACCGTCCTCTCTCCCGTTATGAATTTGCCGCTGGTTTGAATGCGGCTCTTGACAGGGTTAGCGAACTCATCGCTAATGGTAATGTCATTGATACAGAAGATCTGATTGCTTTAGAGAGGTTACAGGCGGAATTTGCCGAAGAATTAAGTATTCTTGAGAGTAGAGTCGATAATCTTGAGGCTCGTACTGTTAACCTAGAGAATCAGCAGTTTTCCACTACGACTAAACTCAGTGGCGAGGTAATTTTCAGTCTTGCTGGTGCGACAGGAGCGGCTCCCGGTGCTTCTGATGCCGAAGTTGTCTTTAATAACCGGGTACGGTTAAATCTCAATACCAGCTTTACCGGTAAAGATTTGCTGATTACTGGCTTGCAAGCTCATAACTTTGGGGGTGGTTTTGGGAATACTACCGGCAGTATTCCCGGTACCCTAGGTTATGGAGATCCTCTCTTTGGCACTGCTAGTAATGTCAGTCTCGGCTTTGCACCCCAATTTGGTTTCACCAATCCTCAGACTCTGACGAATACTAGCTCCAATGATGTTAATCTGTACAAGCTGCTCTATATTTTCCCGGTAGCTGATCGGGTAACTCTGTTTGCCGGTACTAACGCAGAAGTATCGGATGCTTTTCCCGCTATCACCCCTTTTGCCGGAGAAGGTCAAGAGGCAGTTTCTCGCTTTGCAGGACTTAACCCAGTCACTCGTGTATCTGGAGGTACTTCCCAAACTGGTTTAGCATCGGCGGTAGGAGCCATCTGGAGTATTTCCGACCAGGTAGACTTACGAGCTCTATACGGTAGCGTCAATGCTTCCCTTCCGAATGATCAAGGTTTGGCAGGTGGTACGATTCTAGGAGCAGGTTTGTTTGATGGTAGCAATGTCATCGCCGCTCAACTGACCGTCAAGCCTACGGATAATCTGGATATTGGTTTAAACTATGCCCACAGCCGTCACGACATCAACATCCTGGCTACAGGTTTAAGTAGTTCTGATATTGGCTCTGTTCTGTTTACTCCTAATGCTACCCAATTAGCTGCGGTAGGGGGTAGTAATCTACTAGCAGTTGCCAATGAGCCAATTCGGATCAACTCTTTTGGGGGAACTCTCTCCTGGCGTATTACACCCCAAATTGCCTTTACTTCTTTTGGTTCTGTCATGTTAGCGGATTTAGAAAATGTTGATGCTTCTACTGACTTTACTAGTTGGATGGCCGGTTTGCACTTCAAAGATCTCCTGAAGACCGGTAATACCGCAGGACTGTTGTTTGGCCAACCCCTAACCCGTAGTTCCGTTGGGGGAAGTGCCCAGGAGCCGGAAGATGCAACTCCTTACCATTTGGAGGCTTACTTCAAGTTCCAAGTCTCTGACAATATCAGTATTACTCCTGGTGTATATTTTATCTTCAATCCTGAAGGTTCGAGTCAGAATGATACAGCAACTGTAGGTGTCATACGCACGACTTTTACTTTCTAGGTAAAGGGGAAGATCGCAAATCCAGGTTCGTTTATACCAAATCCGGTATATATGAACCCGTTATTGTCACCCCCTGAGGGTCTGGGGTCAAGGATAATTTCGCTGTCAATGCCACTCATGAATCTACCGAGTCGAGTTTTCTTAGCATATCATCCATGCAATGGAAACCTTACTCAGACTGGCATGAACAAAAGTAATAGCGATTGCAACCAGTAGGGAAACTGCTAATTAGGGTCTGCTGCATAAGTCTATTAAATCTCAGGCAAGTTATCAGGATCAATTCCTAGCGATCGCAAATACTCAGCTAACTTATCGGCCCTCTGTCGTTCTGCCATTAGCTGCTGGCGCATCTGCCCGATAACAGTTTCTGGTAAAGCATAAGCCTCTAACTGCTGATTGTACCAGGATAATATTTCGTACTCAATGCCACCAAAGATCTGCTGTGAGCGTCCAATCCCCAATCCTAGTTCCGGTATCCAATAGGGTTCACCAATCTGTTGTTGATACTGACCATTGATAAGTTTGTGTACCTCAAATGGCTGCTGTCTATCCCGTTGCCAAAATTCAGGATTATAGATAATGTGGTATCGAACCCCTAACCTGGCATAAATCGACATTTTTTCGTCATATTCTCCACCAGGTTTATGAGAAACCATTTCCAAAGTGAGGAGCGGCACAACACCATTTTCTTCCCAGACGGCATAACTTCTACGAGATTTTCCTCTCTTGCGGCGCTCTACTCCCAAACTTAGGAAGGCATCTGGCACAATGGGAACTTTGGGACTAATGCCAGTGGTATGATACACTGCCATATCCACACCAAAGTACCAATCCATACGGTCTGACCAAATGTTAGCTAGGATAAGCAGCAAAAGGTTGGGCAGGAGATTCTGGTCTTCATTATCCACAGGGGTATCATCTGAGCAGGGTAAGTCTTCGGTGGATGGCAAGCCGGATTTGAGTTCTGGGGAAATCATGGCGGCTGATTGAGGTGAGCTTTGGGTGAGTCTCTATTATATAGGGAACAGGGAACCGTTTATTTTCATCACCTGGCGATGAAATTTTTTCATCGGGACTGCCTCCGAGCCTCCTGCCTTATAATGCAGAATTTACGATCCAACAGTTACGCGATCGCCTCCTGCAATTGGGGGTTGATCCCGATAGCTTACCCTGATTAGGTGTTAGGTGTTAGGTATATTGACTCATTACTCTTGAGAGGCAGGAGGCTCCGAGGCAGAAGACTTCTCTTAATTCTCCATTCTCCAATTCCCAATTCCCTGCCATTGTCAACCTACTGCTTGGGGTACCAACTCCTGTTGCTTAGAGGGTAATATCTTCACCTCCCCTTGAGCATCGATATCAATCACCACCGTCTCTCCATCTTGAATTTGGCCAGAGAGCATGGCTTCTGCCAAATTATCTTCTAGGAGGCGCATTATTGCCCGTCGCAGTGGTCTTGCTCCATAATTGGGGTCATAGCCTGCTTCTATTAAGTGGTCTTTGAACTGTTCTGTCATTTCTAGGGTAATCAAGCGCTCACCCAACCTCGTCGAGATGTCACGGAGCATAATCTCAGCGATTTGCTTCACTTCATCCCTCTTCAGCTGACGGAAGACTATGATTTCGTCGAGGCGATTGAGGAATTCAGGGCGGAAGTATTGCTTGAGTTCTTCGTTAACTAAGCTGCGGATGCGATTATACTGAGACTCGGCTTGGTTATCGGAAAATTCAAAGCCAAGACCACTACCACCTTTGGCAATTACTTGAGAACCGATGTTAGAAGTCATGACAATCAAGGTATTCTTGAAGTCTACAGTACGACCTTGAGCATCGGTTAAGCGACCATCATCCAACAGTTGCAGGAGTAAGTTGAAGACATCGGGATGGGCTTTTTCGATTTCGTCGAATAAGACCACGGTGTAAGGTTGGCGGCGGACTGCTTCAGTAAGTTGTCCTCCTTCGTTATACCCTACATATCCTGGTGGCGAACCAATCAGCTTGGAGATGGTATGGGACTCCATAAACTCTGACATATCCAGCCGAATCATGTTTTCTTCGGTTCCGAAGAAATAGGAAGCGAGCGCTTTGGTAAGTTCTGTCTTGCCAACTCCCGTAGGACCGGAGAACATGAAGCTGGCGATTGGTCGATTCGGGTCTTTTAACCCGACTCGTGCTCGGCGAATGGCACGAGAGACGGCAGTTACTGCTTCCTCTTGACCAATGAGCCGTTGATGTAAGGTGTCTTCTAAGTGTATCAGTAGTTCTGATTCCGATTCGGTTAGCTTGCTTACAGGTACTCCTGTCCAAGCAGCAACGATATCAGCAATGCTGTTCTCATTAACCATGGGGGAGATAGTAGAGAGGGCCTCTTGATCTTGGCCAACAAGAGTCTGGAGTTGGTGTTGAATTTCCAACTCGCGATCGCGTAATTGTGCTGCCTGCTCAAAATCCTGGAGTTTAACTGCTTCTTCCTTGGCTTGAGTAATCTGACGCAGTTCCCTTTTTAATTCCTTGGTAGCCGGAGAAGCCTGATAGTTGAGCAAGTGAGTGCGACTGCCAGCTTCATCAATCAAGTCAATCGCTTTATCCGGCAAGTAGCGGTCACTGATATAGCGGTCCGAGAGTCTAGCGGCTGCTTTGAGGGCCTTGTCAGAGATTTCTACTTTGTGGTGCTGCTCGTAAGCCTCTCGCAAACCATAGAGAATTTCAATCGTTTCCTCTACAGAAGGTTCCCCTACCATCACTGGTTGGAAGCGACGTTCTAAAGCCGCATCCTTTTCAATGTGCTGGCGATATTCATCCAGAGTTGTGGCTCCTAAGCACTGCATTTGGCCTCTGGCCAAAGCCGGTTTGAGTATATTAGCTGCATCCAGACTACCACTGAGAGCCCCGGCCCCAACCAAGGTGTGGATTTCGTCAATCACCAGAATAATATTCCCCGCTTGACGCACTTCCTCCATAATCTGGTGGAGCCGTTCTTCAAAATCTCCCCGAAAGCGAGTACCTGCCATCAGAGAAGCAATATCCAAGGCAATTACTTGCTTATCGCCTAACAGTTCAGGTACATTTTTGTCAACTATCCTTTGAGCCAAACCTTCCGCGATCGCGGTTTTCCCTACCCCTGCTTCTCCTAACAACACCGGGTTATTCTTGGTACGACGCCCCAGAATCTGTACCACCCGTTCAATTTCCTTGACTCTACCTACCACCGGATCAAGTTTGCCTGCTGCTGCTAGCTGAGTCAAATTACGGCCAAACTCCTCCAAGGTAGCTGTTTTTCCAGAAGTACCCTCCATCACAGCTACCCCTGGCCCTCTAGCCCCAGAGGTAGTTGCCATTTCTCCTAGGGCTCTAATTAAATTAGTGCGGACTTGAGCTAGGTCAATATTCAGCTGTTCCATCACTTTTGCCGCAACACCTTCTCTATCCCTAGTAATAGAAAGCAACAAATGTTCTGGGCCAATATAGTTATTTCCTAGTTGACGAGCTTCTTGGAAAGACTGCTCGAAAATGCGCTTAGCTTTGGGAGTAAATGGTAGTTCCGCTGGCACAAAACCAGAACCTCTACCAATAATTTGTTCTACTGAGTTCCGAGCTTTTGCTAAGGTTACCCCCATTTCTGCCAGCACAGTAGCAGCAACACTTCTTTTTTCTCCAATCAACCCCAATAAAATTTGCTCGGTTCCCACAAGACTCTGCCCTAGGCGACGGGCTTCTTCCTGGGCAAGCATGATCGCTTTAATAGCTTTTTCTGTAAAATGTTCAAACATGATGGGCTTGCCTCCTGTTAGGATCAGAGCTGTTAGCTCTAAGTTTTTTTTGCTTACTAAACATAATTTATCTCTAGCAGCTCAACCTCAGCAGTGGGCAGAACCGTAATCCTTGGGGGTATTTGCCGTCTATGTAGGGTTTTTAATAAGTAATAAGTAATAAGTAATAAGTAATAAGTAATGAGTCTATACCCTATGTATGGAGCAAAGACCAACAACAAATAACCAACAACAAACAACAAATAACAAATAACAAACTAAGATAATATATGTCCAGTTTTTCGTTGGATGTAGTTGAGAATTTTGTGATAAGAATCAAAGTTATTGTAACTGTTAATAATGATTGGAATAGAACTATCAGGTAACCAAAACACTAATTTGCCGCTAGGATAGTGACAGAAACTACTGATTCGATTGAGGTCTATGAAATATTCATTACGCTCGTAAAAGATTCTTATCCAAGATCCTAGCAGGGAGTGAGTAGCTAGCTTTTGGATAAAATTCCAAACTTGTTGATAATCTTGAGAGTTACTATGTCGAGTAAGAATAATTGGTATCGCACTATCAGGCAACCAAAAGGTTACCTTACCATTCGGGGCACAAGCGAAGGCACTGATCCGGTCGAGATCAACTACATATTTATTGCGCTCGTAAGTAATTTTTATCCAGTAGGCCACTAAACCTCCTCATTTAGGGATTTACCAGTTAAATTAGTACAAGAAAATGGTATCGATAGGTTCATTTTCCTTGCACTTTAACCCAAAAATCCCTAATGAACTCATTACTCATTACTCATTACTCATCACTCATTACTCATTTACCGGAGTTTAGCTTAACACAGCTGTGGCATCCTCAACAGGTTTAGCTAGGTAGGAATTTTCTTCGGAAGTATCGGTTTCTGCTGCACAAACATGATCGCGATCGCAATTTTTGATGGCAGCCTCCACCAATCCCTTAAATAAAGGATGGGGATTACTAGGTCTGGAGTCAAATTCTGGATGGAACTGAGTTGCGAGGAAGAAGGGGTGAGTGGGTAGTTCAATCATTTCTACCAAGCGACTATCAGGAGATGTGCCACTGATGACATAGCCTGTTTCCACAAAGAGGTTGCGATAGGCATTATTAAATTCGTACCGATGCCGATGACGTTCATAAATAACCTCCTTTTGATAGAGGGAAGCAGCCAAGGTATTTGGTAAAAGAAGACAAGGATACAAACCTAACCGCATTGTGCCACCTAAATCGACCACATCCTGTTGTTCTGGTAATAAATTAATGACTGGATGTGCTGTGTCGGCTGCAAACTCAACACTATGAGCATTTTCCAACCCAGCAATATTGCGTGCCCATTCAATGACTGAACACTGCATCCCTAAACACAAACCGAGAAAAGGAATATTATGGGTGCGAGCGTATTCAATTGCCGCAATTTTGCCATCAACACCCCGAACACCAAAACCTCCGGGTACTAGGATACCACTTACCTTGCTCAAAAAGTCCTGGGGGCCGTAAGATTCTATATCTTCAGAACTAACCCAATGGAGTTTGAGTTCACTCTCCATGGCAATCGCAGCGTGTTTGAGGGCTTCGACAACGGAAATATAGGCATCGCTCAATCTGGTATACTTGCCGACGAGGGCAATCTCAATTTGGTGAATGGGACTTTTCAGGCGCTTGACAAGAGTCTGCCACTGCTTTAAATCTGGCTCTTGTTGTGGCAGCTGTAAGATCTCCAAAGTTTGCTGGGCTAGTCCTTCTTGCTCTAGAATAAGAGGCACTTCGTAGATACTGCTAGCATCGATGGAAGTAATCACTGACTCCACCGGTACATCACAGAATTTCGAGAGTTTATCCTTGATCCCAGGATGTAAAGAGCGATCACACCGACAAACCAAGATATCTGGTTGAATACCAATCGAACGTAGTTCCTTCACCGAATGTTGAGTTGGTTTAGTTTTCATCTCTCCGGCAACAGGAATCCAAGGCAAGAGGGTCACATGCATATACAACACATCATTGCGCCCGACATCCTTACGAAACTGACGAATTGCTTCTAAAAACGGTAGAGATTCAATGTCTCCCACCGTACCGCCAATTTCGGTAATCACGACATCAGGATTCGTGTTGTGAGCTACCCGGTGGATGCGCTCTTTTATTTCATTAGTGATATGGGGAATCACTTGTACTGTACCCCCCATATACTCCCCGCGCCTTTCCTTATTGATTACCGCCTGGTAAATTGAGCCGGTGGTGACACTGTTTAGGCGAGACATGGAAGTATCAGTAAAACGCTCATAATGTCCCAAATCCAAATCTGTCTCCGCACCATCTGCTGTCACAAATACCTCCCCATGTTGAAAGGGGCTCATTGTGCCAGGATCTACGTTAATATATGGATCTAGCTTAAGTATTGATACAGAATAGTTCCTTGACTTTAGCAGACGTCCTAAGCTGGCAGCGACAATTCCCTTGCCGATACTGGAAACCACACCACCTGTTACAAAGACAAACTTACTCATTAAATTTTTTGCTGAACACAGACTTTGACCTGATTCATCCCCTCAATTTTGCCACAATCCTATTTTAGTCCAGGGCGCATGTTGGTTGGGGGTGCATGTTGGTTGAGGGCGCATGTTGGTTGAGGGCGCATGTTGGTTGAGGGCGCATGTTGGTTGAGGGCGCATGTTGGTTGAGGGCGCATGTTGGTTGAGGGCGCATGTTGGTTGAGGGCGCATGTTGGTTGAGGGCGCATGTTG
>JAAHGR010001409.1 GCA_010672425.1 Symploca sp. SIO2E6 | reverse complement strand
TGGTTATTGCCAAATGCGTCAAAGGTGACCCTAAACCCGCCCCTACAGATATGCGGAATTTTATTCTCCATTCTAAATTCTGAAAGTGTGCGCCCATATATAAAGTTCAAGTTTGAGCACAGATGTTGTAACTGACCTAAATCCTATCTTTAATCTTGCTGTAGTTGCTTCAGTAGCTCTAATACTTGTTGCTTTTTAGTGGTATTTCCTTGCTCAGCAAAGAGTTTTGCAGCTTGATTGAAAGCCTGAATAGTCTTTTGTTTTTCTCCCAATTTGGAGTAGGCAATACCAATGTTGCTGTAGGCATCAGCATCCTCAGGATTAATGTTAATGGCTTGGTTAAAATCAGCGATCGCTTGCTCTAGTTTTCCTTGTTTTCGATAAGCAATCCCACGATTGTAGTAGGCTTCAGCAAACTCAGGATTAATTTTAAGGGCTTGGTTAAAATCAGCGATCGCTTGGTCTAATTCTCCTTTTTTGTTGTAGGCAATCCCACGGTTGTTATAGACTTCAGCATAATCAGAATTAATGTTAAGGGCTTGAGTGTAATCAGTGATCGCTAGGTCTAGTTTTCCTTTGTCATAGTAGGCATTCCCACGATTGTAGTAGGCATCAGCCAACTTAGGATTAATGTTAAGGGCTTGGGTGTAATCAGCGATCGCTTGGTCTAATTTTCCTTTTTTATAGTACGCAATCCCACGATTGTAGTAGGCTTCAGCAAACTCAGGATTAATTTTAAGGGCTTGGTTAAAATCAGCGATCGCTTGGTCTAATTCTCCTTTGTTATAGTAGACAAGCCCACGGTTGTAGTAGGCATCAGCCAACTTAGGATTAATTTTAAGGGCTCGGTTAAAATCAGCGATCGCTTGATCTAATTCTCCTTTGTTAGAGTAAGCCAATCCACGGTTGTTGTAAGCTTGAGCCAACTTAGGATTAATTTCAAGGGCTAGATTGTAGTCAGCGATCGCTTGGTCTAATTCTCTTTTGTCAGAGTAGGCAACCCCACGGTTGTTGTAGACTTCAGCAAACTCAGGATTAATTTTGATTGCTTGAGTGAAATCAGCGA
>JAAHGR010001408.1 GCA_010672425.1 Symploca sp. SIO2E6 | reverse complement strand
CTGGGGGGAGGAAGACTCCATCGATGCGAAAGGCAGTTTGCTTAACCTCTATGGATTTAAACTTATACCCTTGACGTGATGGTTGTCCAATCAGCTCAAAAAATAGTGCTGGGACGTTGTGGAAGATACGGTAAAATAGGGAGTCGGTCTTCACGGCGGGGAATAAGTAGGTTTGAGATAGAGCAATGATTCAAAATTATCTGGCTTTTGCTCTAATTTTCTGATATTATTATTTCACAATGGTTAAGGTGTGCGCGTATATATAAAGGTATTCTGCTAATTTAATAGTTGAAGCCGAGTTTTTACCTGCCGTAGGGGCAGGTAATTGGATAACAGGAAATGCAAGCACCTACTGGCGTGACCCAGCTAAAATGAGGGAATAAGTAGGTTGGGTGTAGCCTTCTTCGTAACCCAACATTGAAGCAGGTTTCGTTGGGTCACTTTCTAAAGCTCTACCCAACCTACATTTTTAGCTGTGTCGGACCACTACAGTGGTGTCATACTCAGATCTTACACGCCTGCCGGAAACATGCTTGTGGAAGTAGGCACTATTGCAATAGGCACTCTTGCAATAGTGATAAGATTGGACGTTTTCAGTACCGAAATTGATTGTTCCTGTTTTGGTTGTTAAGTATTTATGTACTGGTGCAAGATGTGAGTCATAAGCAATCCCACTATTGTCCTGGGTTATTCTTGTGCAACCAAGCACTCAAATCATCCAGGGTTGAGAAATCTAACAGTGCCTCAGCCAATTCTTCCAATTCTTCCAAAGGTAATGCCTGGATTTGCGACTCTAATTTTGGAGGAAGCTGACCCACTTTTCTGCTCAACAGCTTTAAGACTAATGTCTGCTCTCGTCCTAGTAATTGTTCTAAGCCTGTTTCCAGACCTTCCTGATAAACTCTTGTCTCCTTAATGCTTTCAGCTAATCCTAACATTTCAGCAATCTCCTGACGGCTCAATAAGGGAAATTTATATACCATTGTAGTCTCTAGCAATTCTATGATGGTTGAAGAGGGAAAGGGCAAAGATTGCTGTTCTACTTGTGCCAACAGTTCTCTGGCTCTAG
>JAAHGR010001407.1 GCA_010672425.1 Symploca sp. SIO2E6 | reverse complement strand
TGGCAAGGTTAATAATTGCGTGACTGGGAGTATTCACGGTAAAAGCAATGGGTAAGAGCTTCTTTCTTTTCTATCACATTAAGAAATGGAAACTATAGCGTTTCTAAGTGATCGAGCATTCAGAAACAGAGTTTCTTGTGACGCCAACTCTCATATTGGCATTTTCTCCAAAGAAACCCGGTTTCTTGACCGACTCTAGAAACCCTCAGAGAAGAAGACGAATTTCAGGAACCTTTAAAACCAAAAGATCTAAATTTGGGAATTAGAGCCCTTAAGGCATAAATCACACGCCCTTTGAAACCAGCTTTGACGATATGAGTTGGTTTACTTACAGGTAGTTTCATCAGCAGCTCTCGAGCTAAGGATTCCTTATTACCTGGACCGCGCAGTCGAAATTGAGTGGACTGAATAGCACCGTATACTATGCGCAGCCAGATGCGGGGATGTAAGAAAAAGTATTGCCACAATGGAGGCTCACACCCAAGCAAACTAGCCATGTTATCCATGTAGCGATGATAATCGACCAAACTTCGCACTCGGTAAGCATTATCCTCGAATTGCTCTAAATAGGTAGATCGATCTATACAGGTAACTTTCTCCATTTCTGCCGGGGCAGGAAGAGTGAGTTCTCCCTTACAAATCAATGCAAACAGCCTTGCTTGCATTTCCATAATCGGAAACTGACTGCCAAAGTTAGGACGTGCCCAGCCAATCCAAACTATTTTGTCCCGATACTTGGGATGGAACATATGTTTGTAAAGACTGCGGGGGTCAGTTTGTTTGAGTTCATCCGGCAAGAAAGATACAGCATTTTTGTAACCAGTAGAAAAGACAACCGCATCGACATTTTGCAGGCATTCCCCCTCTGCAGTATGTAATGTCCTTCCTCCAGCTTCTACTTTGACTATTTCACCAACCACACTACAGTCGTGGTATACCATCGCGTTGGGTAAGGAAAAAGTTTTAGTTGCGAAAGTTCCCCAGACGCCTTTTTTAGCTTTAATCTTTTTATTAAGTTCGACTACCGTATCATGAACGGGATCTTTCTGGCTCAACTCGGCTTGATAAAA
>JAAHGR010001406.1 GCA_010672425.1 Symploca sp. SIO2E6 | reverse complement strand
TCCTCATCATTGCCAAAGCTCGAAGTATGCGGCTAGCAAAATTTGCCTACCTGGTACATGCCTATGCTTTAGCAATGATCCTAGTTTATTGTTTCGTTCCCAAACCATTTGGACAGCTATTGAATCTCAGTGGTATTTTTAAAGTTCTCAACCCCAAGCCTGCTGCTTTGGTGAGTAAGGCTTCCTCGTTATTGAACTTAGATCAAGTTAAAGAGCAGACAACTGCTGCCAGCCTAAATAGTCTTGCTGCGGTTAAGTTACCGGATAACGTAACAACTCTCATACAAGATCAACCAATAGACATTGTACCGGTGGAGATATCGATGGCAGCAGCCAATAATCTCAACTGGCAACCTAGACCAATATTTCAATCCTATGTAGCCTTTAAGACTTCTCTTGACAATGCTAACTTGAACAGTTTAGTAACTCAGCCAAGAGATTACCTCCTTTACCAATTTACTACTATTGATGGCAGGCATCCTTTCTTCGATGAACCAGCTACCTTTTTCCATATGATGTGTAACTATCAACTGTCTCCTGCTATTCCTGGATTTGTGCCGGATGCTCCCCCTGCAATTGCTCAATTAATGATTCTAGAAGAACGCCAGTCGAGTATTTGTCCCCCTGGCTTGGCTGAAGAAAAAATTACTATTCCCTGGGAGGCTACTCAAGAGTTAGCAACTAAGGATGGCTCCCTAGCTCGCGCAGCAATTAAAATCAAATATTCTCTTTTTGGCAAAATCTATAAAACCTTATTCCGAAGTCCACAAGTATTGATGAAGATCACTTATGAAGATGGTTTTGAACTGGGATGCCGAATTATCCCCGAAAATGCTGACAATGGTATTGTGATTAGCCATCTCCCTAAAGAAGCTAATGAAGCTCTAGCTTTTTGGCAAGCTTTAGACTCTGCTAAAGGGCAGTTAACTGGTAAGGTTAAATCAGTTAGTTTTTCTAACCAGAACTCTCTGTTATACTCTCCCAAAATAGAGTTAATTTTTACCTCTTATGATCTGCTAGGATAAAAGCTCTCCGACTTGGCTTGAGATACCCGACTTCTTGGAGAAGTCGGGTAA
>JAAHGR010001405.1 GCA_010672425.1 Symploca sp. SIO2E6 | reverse complement strand
CAGGGGTGAGTTACGAGCAGCTAGTAAATAGCCGCCAGAAAAGGTGACACCCGTTCCTAGCAACAGAAGTGATAAATAAGTGAGTGTTTTTTTCATTTGTTGTTTGTTGTTTGTTGTTGGTTGTTTGTTGTTTGTCGTTTGTTGTTTGTTGTTTGTTGTTGGTTGTTTGTTGTTTGTTGTTGGTCGTTTGTCGTTTGTTGTTGGTCGTTTGTTGTTGGTTGTTGGTTGTTGGTTGTTGGTTGTTGGTTGTTGGTTGTTGGTCGTTTGTCGTTTGTCGTTTGTTGTTTGTTGTTTGTTGTTGGTCGTTTGTCGTTTGTTGTTTGTTGTTTGTTGTTTGTTGTTTGTTGTTGGTCGTTTGTTGTTCCCTGTAAGTACTACAATTATTAAGGTAGACGTTCCCTGTGACTTTCTGGTGACAGGAATGTTGAGATGGTGTGAAATTTTATCCAATTCCCAATTCCCAATTCCCAATTCCCCGTTCCCAATTCCCAATTCCCAATTCCCAATTCCCCATTCCCCATTCCCTAATTAATCATTACTCAGCTAACGGAGAAATTCCGGACGCTGCAACTGTGTCTGGTGGAGTTTTTCGTCTAAAGCCTGCCAGTTTTGGTGCTCAAGTAGCTCAATCAGTTGGTTAAGGTTGTGGCGATAGGAAGTGAGCGATCGCAACAGTGCTTCTCGATTATAACGCGCCATCATCACTCCTAATTCTGGATTGCCTCCCCCAACACGGCTGGTGTCTCGAAAGGTTGTTTGTTGTTTGTTGTTTGTTGTTGGTCGTTTGTCGTTTGTTGTTTGTTGTTGGTTGTTTGTTGTTGGTCGTTTGTCGTTTGTTGTTTGTTGTTTGTTGTTTGTTGTTGGTCGTTTGTCGTTTGTTGTTCCCTGTAAGTACTACAATTATTAAGGTAGACGTTCCCTGTGACTTTCTAGTGACAGGAATGTTGAGATGGCATGAAATTTTATCCTATTCCCAATTCCCAATTCCCAATTCCCAATTCCCCATTCCCAATTCCCAATTCCCAATTCCCAATTCCCAATCCCCAATTCCCAATTCCCCATTCCCCATTCTAAATTCTAT
>JAAHGR010001404.1 GCA_010672425.1 Symploca sp. SIO2E6 | reverse complement strand
GATCGAGATATTACCTGCTCTATACACAAGTATCATTATTCCTCAAGCTGTTGCCGATGAACTGAGTGCCTCTGAGTCTCCCTATGTTGTTCAAAGCTGGATTAGTCAACCTCCTCATTGGCTAGAAATCCAAATTATTGAATTAACTCAAGATATTGAGTTGGAAACCCTGGATTTAGGGGAACGTGAAGCAATTTTACTAGCAGAGCGAATGGAAGCAAATTTAGTAATTTTAGATGATAAGGCAGCAAGGCGAATTGCCACAAAACGTGGATTAAAAATAATCGGTATTTTGGGAATTATCAAAGATGCTGCTAGAGCTCAATTGTTGGATGTAGAAGTAACTTTTGAACAGTTGCAAACTGCTGGTTTTTGGGTTGCACCTAGTTTGATAAAACGTTTGTTAACGGATGAATCGCTGTAGGGGCGGGTTTAGGAAAAATTTAGGGCATTTCACAATAACTTGATTAACAAAACCCGCCCTATCGATAACCTTGCGGATTGGTGCGATCGCTTTCCCGAAAACAGTACAATAACAGGCAGGATGCCTGTTCCACGGGAGTTTTGTTATTGATATTTGTACTTAAAATCTGCTGCCTAAAATATAAGTATCGCTACTCAGGGGCGGGTAATGGGACAATTTAGGCTATTTCATAATAACTTGATTAACAAAACCCGCCCTATCGATAACCTTGCCGATTGAGCGATCGCTTCCCCAAAAACAGTACAATAACAGGCATCCTGCCTGTTCCACAAGAGTTGAGTTTTCTTATTGATATTTGTACTTAAAAATCTGCTGCTTGGGATAAAGTATAAGTATCGCGGCTCAGGGGCAGGTTTAGAGACAATTTAGGCCATTTCACAATAACTTGATTAACAAAACCTGCCCTATCGATAACCTTGCGGATTGGTGCGATCGCTTTCCCGAAAACAGTACAATAACAGGCAAGATGCCGGTTCCACGGGAGTTTTATTATTGATATTTGTACTTAAAATCTGCTGCTTGGGATAAAGTATAAGTATCGCGGCTCAGGGGCAGGTTTAGAGACAATTTAGGCCATTTCACAATAACTTGATTAACA
>JAAHGR010001403.1 GCA_010672425.1 Symploca sp. SIO2E6 | reverse complement strand
TAACTTATTCCACCTACTCTAGTGCTGCGCTCTAACTCAGCTTCAACTTTCTCTAACTGAAATCCTAAAGGAATATAGTTAGGAACTACAATTCTCAAACCAAGAGAATTGAGTAATTGAATATGTGCTGGAGTTAATTGTATTTCTTCAGATAAAGAGACCTCATTTGTCTGACTTACTACCTTCTGATTAGTATAACAATAGCTTAGTAAAAATCCCATAAAAATTACATTGATTAAGCGTTTAATTTTCATTTTTTTAATCAATTAAATTGAGAGCAAAAATTATTCAGAAAAAAGTTTTTTAATCTCTTGATCAGTAAAAGGATTTTTTCCATTTTGCAGTTCATTTATCCAACGCTCTCTGATAGTTTTTATGCTTGAAAATTTACTTGATTCTTCATAATCCATTGTTTCAAGGTTGTTATCAATCCAAGTAATAAAATACCTGAAGTCTTCTATAGCTTCTTTCGTCTGTCCAGTTAATGCTCTTGCAAGTCCACGACTATCATGAAAAAGTCCGTCATCAATCGCATTTTCAACTGCTTGTTCACAAGCATCGATTACATCAGTAGCATAACCATATAAGCTACCATTCCAACAAACAATATTCCAAGCTTCAGCAGAAATTTCTAGCTTTGGATCAATTTCTTGAGCTTTATAATAAAAGTCTAAAGCTTTCAATATTTCACCTTTTTTAGCTAAATCAGATCCTTGCCACAGAAGAACTGTAGTAGTTGTAGGATTTTTGCCAGAACGAAGTTCTTTTATAATCTTCTTGATTTGATATATAGCACTGTCTAATTCTTTTTGGGAATTTTCATCTCGGGCTTGAATTTCACTAATTAAATTTAGAGCTTTTTGAAATTTGATAATTGCAACATCAACTTTATCTTGAATAGCATAAGCAAGACCAAGATTGTACAAAAAGAAGGGATTATCTGGTTGGAGTTCTACGGCTTTTTCACAGACATTAGTAAGCTCTTTAGCATACAGCCACAAGTTATCTTGAGTGCAAAGATTGCCCCAATCTTTAGCAGAAATTTCCAATTCCGGATTAAGTGCTTGGGCTTGTGTGAAGATT
>JAAHGR010001402.1 GCA_010672425.1 Symploca sp. SIO2E6 | reverse complement strand
GTTAACCCGCCCCTACGGTGTTTTATCAATTTATCTCTATATTAAATCTCTAGTTACTTTTTGTAAATGGTATAATCTTGTTAAGTTGCGCATAAATTTTCACTGAGGCTACTTGCTGCGATCGCACGAATTTTATCTTCCCACATTTGCTTGACATAAAAGAGCTAATCTCCCGAAGAAGATTAGCGTTTGCACTAATGTTGAGCAATTTTTTCCATGAAAATTCGTTCTTGCTCTTGCAAAGGCATATCCTTAGAATAAATGACAGGATTTGGCTCTCGCCTTAATAATTCTTGCAGTGCTTCACTAAACTTATCATCATCACTGCGATTTTCTGATAAATATTGTTTTAACTCTGCTACTGTCATTTTAGTTAAATCAGTCATGAGAAAAACCTCCAGCTTCCATCGGGATAGATGACTAATGCAATTTGATCTTTGACACCTCCTTGAATATAAATCGTTTTCAATTTGGTGTCATAGCGAAAAATATTGATTGGTTGATAGCCATTAGATAGCCACTGACAAAGAATAACAGCTTGTATAGATTGTGCTGAAGTGGGCAAATTATCGGACTCCTTATCAATGAGTAATAAGTAAATTATCCCTTGTGTCTAGTAGAGAAGGCGATCGCTTTCTTCTAGAGTGGTCATTGTGGGCAATAGTTTATATGCGCACACCTACTCTATTATTCAGAATAATAGCAAAAAATCATCCTAATTGCAACCAATATATAAATTGTTAAATTGTTAAATTGTTAAATTGTTAAATTGTAGGGGCGGGTTCGCTCAATATCTTTCTCTTCAACGATAACTGAACTAAACCCGCCCCGGCGTCTGGTCATAAGGAAATGATGAAGGATGAATGATGAATGATGAATAATATCAAATCCGGCTAAACACTTATCGTATCCTTCTACCTTGCAACCTTCTTCCTTCCCTTGGAGCCCTCGATCCTTCTACCTTCTGCCTTGTTGTCACCAAACTCACCAATGATTATTGGCTTGCACCTTTAGTGTTCATCATTCATCATTTATCATTCAGAATTTTTTTCGGTGAGCTCATCTTGGGTTATACCGGGGCGGGTTT
>JAAHGR010001401.1 GCA_010672425.1 Symploca sp. SIO2E6 | reverse complement strand
ATAATGAACAATGGATAATGGATAATTTATATCAAGTGTTGACCTTCCTTAAAATAACATTCAACCATTCACCATTATTTCTCAAAAAAAAGGAGAGGCTTTCAACCTGAGCCAATTATCCATTATCCATTATCCATTGGTAAAGGCTGGTTTTTAATTAATCCTCAATTCTTGGCGCTAATTGAACAGATATCAATTCGAGCCAACCAAGCTTTGCCAAAATTCCCAGGAAAACCACTGCATAACCGTACAAATTATAGTCAACCAAAAAAATCATTGCTGTTGTGCAATACGTCTGGCCTTTTGTTCTTCAAGCTTTGCCCAAAGAGCTGAGTGTTCCAGCTTGCGTGGCATTGCTGCAATTTTAGCAAAACGTTGGCGGTTGCGATCTTCCCAATATTGGCGAATTTCTTGCCTAGTTTGAAGAACTTCAGCATACTCCGCTTCTACCTGAACTTGATTCACCTCAATATAGGATAGGGCTGCTTCAATCTGTGCATTTGTCAGGTTAAATTTGTCTCGAATGAGTAATGGTGGATACTGAGCCTTTAGAAAATCAATCACATCATAGATACTGATACGAGTACCAGAGATCGTCAATCCACGCTCTGTCCGAATGATTGCTGGTTGTTCAGTAGGTGTTGACATCATGTTAAAGCTCCTATTCCTACCGACTCGCTATCTTAGCACAATTATTGTTGACGCTATCGGATTTTGCGATAACTATTAATTCCGACCCTACAGGCGCACACCTATTCCATTGTTAGATATCCTACCACCAAATCGGGAGCGATCGCTATCGTTGTTGGTGGGATTGCTGTGGGAATTTCATCACGCGCCATGCGATCGCATTTACCGTAGGGGCGTATTGCATACGCCCTTTTCAATAGCATACCCCCTCAACCTGTTGGTAATTTGTAGAAGGCTGCTATATGGCAGATGCAATCGCGTCGAGCTGACCTTCCTTAAAATAACATTCAACCATTCACCATTATTTCTCAAAAAAAAGGAGAGGCTTTCAACCTGAGCCAATTATCAATTATCAATTATCCATTGGTAAAGGCTGGTTTCTAATTAATCCTCAATTC
>JAAHGR010001400.1 GCA_010672425.1 Symploca sp. SIO2E6 | reverse complement strand
GCCTGAATAAAAAGTCGTGAAGGTTGTTCTAGTAACAAGGCGCTGTAGGCTGCAACAAAACTATTCTCAGCGCAAAAGGACTTGGTGTATTCAGTACCCTCACAATTGACATAATACAAACGCAGGATGCCTGATACAGCAGTTTTCGCTGTTATGTGGTACACCTTTATCCCCCCAACCCCCCTTAGAAAGGGGGGGCAGTAAAAGTCCCCCTTTCTAAGGGGGATTTAGGGGGATTTTTCTTACTGTACCTCATAACATCGCAAAGCACTGTAGTTGTACTGAATGCCTGCATTGTTGATGAGAATATTGACATCAGGGTAATTGTAGGCTAATTTCCTGAGTGCTTGGCGATCGCGCATATCTGCAAGCTCAATGGTGATTTTTGGAAATTGACTTTTCACGATTTCAGCTTTTTGGGCATTGGTGCCTGTCACAATTACGGTATTCCCTTCCCGAAGAAACCGTTGGGCAAGAGCAAAACCAATGCCTGAGGTGCCACCTGTAATCAAAACAGTATTATGAGTCGCTTTCATGATTCCAGCTTTTAGGGTATTGCAGTGATCCTAGACTGGAGTTTGTGGTCGTTCATTAACATAAGTTAATGGGATTTCAATTGAGAACGAATTCGGCTTAAGGTTACAGGAGTGATGCCAAGGTAGGAAGCAATTTGATGTTGTTTGAGGCGAGTTTCTAAGTCAGGGTATTCTGCTTGAAAACTCAAGTAGCGAGTTTTGGCATCATCCAATAGTAAAGCACTTTCCCGCTTCTCCTTTTTGATGAATAAGATTTCAGCAATTCTACAATTAAGTGTTTGCCAACAGACAGAGTTTTCACAAAGCGATCGATATGCTGAATAGTCGGCAACGAGTAGCTTGGTATCTTCCAATGCCTGAATAAAAAGTCGTGAAGGTTGTTCTAGTAACAAGGCGCTGTAGGCTGCAACAAAACTATTCTCAGCGCAAAAGGACTTCGTGTATTCGCTTCCTTCACAATTGACATAATACAAACGCAGGATGCCTGATACAGCAGTTTTCGCTGTTATGTGGTACACCTTTATCCCCCCAACCCCCCTTAGAAAGGGGGGCA
>JAAHGR010000140.1 GCA_010672425.1 Symploca sp. SIO2E6 | reverse complement strand
TTATATCAATTCCGGTTGTATCGGAATGATTAATAATTTGGCTTTTTGGTTAGAAAACATAGACGCTGGCGGGCGCAAGCATTGCGCCCCTACGTCATGAATATTATACCAATATAGCCGGAATTGATATTATTCATCATTCATCATTCATCATTCATCATTTCCTTATAACCAGACGCCGGGACGGGGAAAGGTTAAGTTATCGTTGAAGAGAAGGATCTTGAGGGAACCCGCCCCTACATGGCTGGATATGGCCGGGGCGGGTTTAGTTCAGTTATCGTTGAAGAGAAAGATCTTGAGGGAACCCGCCCCTACATGGTCCCCGCGTCCCCGCGTCCCCGCGTCCCCGCGTCTCTTTTCAACCCGCGTCTATCTCAACATTAGTGTCTATTTTAAGTCTTCTATCATCCCACGAAGGGTAACTTCTTGAGATTCGATACTTTCAGTAAGCTTGAATTGAACTAGTGCTCTAGCTAGATTTTGTGATTGGTACTTGACTTTGAAGTAGACGTTACCTGCCAAATAGTCGGTAAAGAATCTCAATCCTAACTCGAAGGCAATCAGGCGGATGGCGTCGTAGAGATATTGATAATCGGTATTAGTCAGGAAATCCTTGGCTATAGTACAATAGCCTTGCAGGATCATCTGGCAAAGATCCGGCTCGAAGCACACGGTTTCCCACTCTTGAGTTTCTTCTCCCAGGGGATTGCAACCGGACCGAAGGCAGTCACCGATATCGTAGTGAACTAAACCAGGTTTGACGGTATCTAGGTCAACAATACTGATTGCCTGCCCAGTGGCAGAGTCGATCATGATATTGTTGATTTTAGGATCGCCGTGAATCGGACGCAGAGGTAGTAAACCTTGCTCTTTGGCAGCTTCTAGGATATTTGCCCAAGACTCGCGATCGCGAGTAAACTGCAAACAGTATTCGACTTCAGGGGATTTAGTTATATTAGTTGTTGCTAGAACTTGATGATAATGCCGTAGGTAGCCCGGTGTAATGTGAAATCCGACTAACGTATCAGCTATTTTTTCCGTGGGCAAATCGTTAATCAGATTGTGGAACATACCCAACCCATACCCGATTTCTCTAGCGTGCTGAGTATCTTGAATTGTATCAAAAGATTGGGCAGCATCAATAAAACTAATAGCACGCCAGAATGTCCCATTGGGCTCAATCCAGTAGTCTTGAGCATTCTGAGTTGGCAGTACACGGGGCATTTTCCAGGGTCGTTTTTCACCCAAGGAGGTATGCCCTAAACGCTGGTGAATATGCTCAGTGACCATGCGCATATTCGCCATGACCAATTCTGGCTGACGAAATACCTTTGTATTGAGTTTTTGCAGGATAAAGTGCTTTTCTCCTGCGGCATCTATAGTGATTAGGAAAGTACTATTAATATTGCCATTGCCATATTCCTGGATATTGGTAACTTTGCCCTGGAATTTAAATTGGTTCGCTATAGCAGCAAGATTTTCCAAAATTTTGTTTGTTGTCTTGAACACAGAAGAGAGTAAATCTAAAATCTTAGATCTAAAATCTAAAATCTCTTAGACTGTTTCGAGCCAATCATAGATCTGATCTAATTGCTTAAGCGTAATCAAACCGTATTGCCAGAGAATCATTGGCAAAGGTCCAGGATCTTGTGCTCGATGCCGTTGCGCAACCGCAATGGAATCTCTAGGAATCGCTAATTCTTCTTGAAGAAAGCGTAGTAACTGGGAATTAGTTACAGGGTTCATAATCACTCTCACCTCCTCTTTTCGGCTCTATTGTGGATTTGTGTTTTGGGTTTTCGATACTTTAGTGGCCAGTATTCAATCTGTCCACTGCTGACAATGCCTATATATATATATTGAAGGCTGCCAAGGTTTGCACCTGTGTCCTAAATCACTTTTAACCTGAGATTAATATCAATCCAGTCTGTTTTAGCTGTTTTAGCACTACAGGTGTTGGGATAATTGCTGAATTGCCACTAGTGACAGAAGACAGTCCCGATGAAAAATTTTTCACCACCAGGTGATGAAAGTCGGTTTTTCCCAGATGAGTCGTTGCCTAGTTACCAGTCACAGGGGAGTTCCCAACAACGTATATCTGGTTAAGTGAAAGATTCACTCCCCAGTGTCTGCTGTCAGTTAAGCTAAGACACGCGCTCAATTAGTTAGTCCTAATCTCCGCGCCCTTAGACCTGTGCATTTGGTACATCAGCACCAATTCACAATTTAAAGGCAAACAGCTTATAATAACCTCACACCATAACCTAGTCCTGCAATCCAAGGATAGCTAAGGCAGTATCCTTTACTTTCGCTAGGCATGTCAACACAGTACGAATAAATACTCAAAAATTAAGATTTTCTTAACTCTTGTTACTTTTATCTGACTTTAGGACAGTATACCTTATTTTCAGCAGCTTATGACAAATACTTTAGTGTAATTTTCTATAGTTTTGATAAGTTGAAATTGGGGATGGGGAATTGGGAATTGGGAATTGGGAATTGGGAATTGGGAATTGGGAATTGGGAACTGTACAAGCTTTCTTCCCTCCTGACTTGAAAGAGACGCACCGGACGCGGGGACGCGGGGACGCGGGGACGCGGAGAGAGGGATTTTCATGCATGGTGGTGAAAAATTTGTCATAGGGACTGCCTCGGAGCCTCCGGTCCCCCTCCTGGGAGGGGTTAGGGGTGGGTTCTGCCTCGGAGCCTCCTGCCTTGCAGCCTCCTTCTAAGACTCGCGCAATACATAACCAACACCCCGAACTGTTTGAATTAATCGCTTGTTGCCCTCATCTTCAACCTTAAGACGTAAGTAGCGAATATAGACCTCAATGACATTCGACTCTCCCATAAAGTCGTAACCCCAGACATTTTCCAGAATTTGTTCCCTGGTTAATACTTCCCGGGGATGACTCATCAGGTACTTGAGTAGCTCAAACTCCTTCATCGTCAAGTCAATCACTCGTCCATCGCGTTTGGCTGTACGAGTTGTCAAATCTAAAATCAACTCCCCAAACTTTAACTGTTCAGTTGCCTCTGTTTTCGGTTCCAAATAAAAACGCACCATCTGCAAAAATGTTTCTGTGCGATAGGGTTTAAGGAAATAATCATCTGCTCCAGCCTCCAGACAAGCGACTCGATCATTAACTGTCTCACGAGCCATGAGCAGAATTAGGGGTATGCGAGAACCTGCACTTCTGAATTGATTACACAGTTTTAGTCCCGATTCTCCAGAAAGAGCCCTATCTACCACTACCATGGCTGGTTGTAATTCACTAGCCTGACGCCAACCGCTTTGAGCATCAGGAGCAATGACAGTATGGTAGCCTGCCTTTTTCAAATCTAAACTCATTCGCTCAGCTAAAGATGCGTCTGCTTCTACTAGTAAAACATAGGGATGAGGATCAATGTTAAGGTTATGCATAGGGAATTGGGAATTGGGAATTGGGAATTGGGAATTGGGAATTGGGAATTGGGAATTGGGAATTGGGAATTGGGAATTGGGAATTCTTTCCTTGTCTCCCTTGTCTCCCTTGTCTCCCTTGCCATCCTTGTCTCCCTTGTCTCCCCATCTCCGCGTCCCCGCGTCCCCGCGTCTCCCCATCTTCACTATTGCCCAGGATAGAGCAAAATTTTATAGGTATCTGGGGTTGGCTTAATCGCTTGGGTAACAGCAGCAGCTAAATTTTGGAGAGGGTAGCGATCGCTAATTAGAGCATTGACATCAATTCGCTGATTAAAGACAATATCATTAGCTAGAGACTGAAGGCGATAAGAGGAACTGTAACTACCCATTAGCTCAATTTCGCGACGGTAGAGGAGATTGGGATTAATTGGTATTTCCGCTTGTTCCGGGAATTCGGCAAAAAACAAAATCTTCCCTCCCTTGCGAGTACATTCTAAGGCTTGGACAAAAGCTTTATCACTAGGAACAGCTAGTAATGTACCATCAACTCCCATACCATCGGTTAGGGAGTTAATTTTACTTAGTAAATCTGGATCTCTGGCATCAAAGGCCGCTTCAGCGCCAACCGCTTGAGCTTTTTTGATGCGGGCAGGGAGAAGATCTGTCGAGATCGCTCTACCACCAAAGTATTTTACTAGCATAATAAACATCAGTCCAATCGGACCAGCCCCTGTAATTAAAATAGTTTGACCAGGAGCCACTTGCATCTTTTTGACAGCCTTAAGACAACAGTTAGTGGGTTCGACAAAACTTGCTTGCTCAAAACTCACAGGATCTGGAATCGGAATCAAGCCTCCGTTGCGTACAATATGACCTGGAACCTTGACATACTCAGCAAAACCACCGCCACTAGGGATAAATCCAGCAGTTGTGGTGATGTTTTTATAAACCTCACACATAGAGAAGTTGTCATTCAGGCAGTAGCCACAGCGCATACAGGGAATATGATGCATGACCACTACCCGTTGCCCTACCTGCCAACCAGTAACATTTGCCCCTACCGCTGCGATTGTACCAGCAGTTTCATGTCCGTAGATCCGGGGTGGTTCGTAGAGAGGGTAGCAAATTTTTTTGATGTCTGACTGACACAAGCCGACAACTCGCACCTGTACCAACACCTCATCAGCTCCAAGTTCTGGTACTGGTACTTCTTCATAACTTAGCTGATTCACCCCCCGGAATACCTGTGCTTTCATCTTGATGCCCCTCTCTCCCTCGTCTTAAGATTTAGTCAAATCTTACCTTATCGCAGTAGTTTATAGGCATGTAGAAAGTAGGTTGGGGGTCGCGATAGCGAAACCCAACGTTCCATTAGTTTATCTACGTTTGTGGATTGTGTCAGCAATTCTTTAGCACAGTTTGGGTGAGCATTCATCCATGAGAGCCAGCGTTTGGAACAGTTGCTCACGGCGGCGATCTACAATCACATACTCCTGTACCCCAGTTCGAGCATACTGGATAACTTTAATCTCCCGGTCTTCCTTCCGATAACGAGGAGAAACCACTTCCAACACGAAAGCGGGACGAACCCCTTCATTAGCAACAATGAATTTTGAGCGATTTTGGTCTTTGTTACTAATGCCAAAAGCAACAAAGGTATCTGGACAGTGGTCTTTTTGTCCAGGAATATCCCATTCAACTAACAAGTCCCGGAAAACGCCAACGTTAGGGTTGTTAGCATAGCGACGGGTCAAGATATCTTTGGCATGACCAGCTATATCATCATGGAAAGTGCTATTGGGCAAATGAAAACCTTCCTGGGGATGGAGAAATTCTTCAGCAGTGAGGGGAACTTGAACAGTGTTAATCTTACCATTAGCTTGGGTATAGTTAACCATACGCCAACCTCGTTCGGCGAGTTCGGTGGAGAAATTGGCTTGTGTGCTGGGAACAGAAGGAGAGCTAACCATGAGCAATCTGGGGATTGGTGGCGTTAACCTGGGGATGGTATTGGACGGGTTTTGAGCCTAATATATAGGAGCACCCGCATTACCCTATTGCACTATTTTAATTGAAGCGATCGCGCAGCAGCTTATGGGGTATTATATCAAATCCGGTAGAATACTTACACTTTAGTGGCAATAAGGCTCCGAGGCAATAGACAGTTTCGATTTAACAATTTGCAATTGAACAATTTAACAAACAAAAAAAAATTTGGGGTAAGCATCCTCTCCCCCAAACTTGAGTGCATCTCAGCACTAACGCTATATTTACTATATTGCTGTTACTGTATGAAAAGGGTATGAATGTCGTATGAGAAAGTTTTCATATGGTGGATAGGAAACTGCGGAATAGAAAACAGTAACATTTGTAACAAATGAAGGATCGATATAATGCTTGTAGAGTAAGCATTTTGAATTTTGAATTCTGCCCAACGGCTCAAACCCTTACAAATGACCAATGACAAATGACAAACAACAAATGACCAATGACCAATTAGCTTGTTGCCAAAACTGTAACGGCGAAGCCTAAGTGTTTCCTAGATGCCATCTTAGAAATAGCTGATGCTATTAACTGAACAAGCGATGAAACTCATCTATGTCTTCCCCACCACCCTAATCTTAACTAGTATCCTAGGCACAATTGCTTATTTAACCCAAGCTCAAGCACCAACGTCAATAATAGTCCAAAATTCCCAACGCAATAGTCCTACTAAGGTGGCTGACCCTCCCGTTGGGGGTTTGTATGTCCAATCGGAAGACGGACAACAACAGGTCTTTCCCCTTAAACATACCAAGGTAGATGCCAAAGTTGCGGGGAATGTCTCCCAAGTTGAGGTTACCCAGACTTTTACCAATCCCTTTGATGACCCCTTAGAAGCCGTTTATGTTTTTCCTCTGCCGGATGAAGCTGCAGTTAGTGACATGGAAATTACTATAGGCGATCGCGTGATTAAAGGGGAAATCAAAAAACGGGAAGAAGCACAACAAATCTATGAGGAAGCACGGCGTCAGGGAAAAACTGCGGGATTGCTAGAGCAAGAGCGAGCTAATATTTTTACCCAATCCTTGGCTAATATTAAACCAGGGGAACAAATAAATGTCACGATTCGCTACACCGACAGCCTCAAATTTGAAGGCGGTGATTATGAATTTGTCTTCCCGATGGTAGTTGGACCCAGGTATATTCCTGGTACAGAGATCGATAGTAGTGGCGACACCGATCAAGTGCCGGATGCTTCCCGGATTACTCCCCCTGTCCTCAAACCCGGAACCCGTTCTGGACATGATATTGAAGTCACAGTGGCTATAGATGCAGGAGTGCCAGTACAGAAGCTGCACTCTCCTTCCCATCAGATTCGTAGCCAACGTCGAGGTAAGACTTTCCTGGTGCAACTGGGGAACGAAGATACTATTCCGAACAAAGACCTAATTTTGCGCTATCAGGTAGCAGGGGAACAAACCCAAACAACAGTACTAACCCAAGCAGATAAACAAGGTGGTCATTTTGCTGCTTACTTGATTCCAGCGCTAGAGTATCAACCAGAGGAAATTGTACCCAAGGATGTGGTCTTCCTGATGGATACTTCTGGTTCCCAAAGGGGTGAACCTTTGCGCCAATCGAAGGAATTGATGCGCCGTTTTATTAATGGCTTGAATCCGGAAGACACTTTTACTATTATTGATTTTGCCAATACTGCAACCCAGCTTTCACCCCAACCCTTAGCTAATACGCCTCGTAATCGTAACCAGGCTTTGAAGTATATCGATGCACTCCAGGCTAATGGGGGTACAGAGTTAATGAACGGCATTCGAGCAGTAATGAACTTTCCTCCCGCTTCAGAAGAAAGGTTGCGCAGCGTGGTTTTACTCACCGATGGCTATATTGGCAACGAAAATCAGGTAATTGCCGAGGTGCAACAGCAGCTGCCATCCGGTAACCGTCTCTACAGTTTTGGGGTAGGTAGTTCTGTGAATCGCTTTCTACTCAATCGTTTAGCAGAAGTGGGAAGAGGTGCAGTGCAAATTATCCGCCAGGATGAGCCGACAGCAGAAGTCACAGAAAAATTCTTCCGCCAAATCAATAACCCTGTCCTCACTAATATTCAGGTTACTTGGGAAGGGGAAGGACAATCCCCAGAAATTTACCCCACTGAGCCTGCGGATTTGTTTGCCAACCAACCTCTAGTCTTATTTGGCAGGCAATCAGAAAGCCGCAATGGTACTCTGAGCATTAAGGGAACTACTGCCGGGGGTGGCACTTACGAAGAAACTATCCGAGTCAACTTTAACCGGGGTAGCAATAATCAAGCCATTGCTCAACTGTGGGGCAGGGCAAGAATTAAGGACCTGATGAATCAGATGTTCACTGGTGAGACCAAGTCTAGGGTAGAAGCAGTCACCCAAACAGCCTTAGCTTATCGCTTGTTATCTCAATATACAGCTTTTGTTGCCGTTAGTGAAGAAGTGCGAGTGGAACCGGATGGTACTATCCGGCGGGTGGAAGTCCCAGTGGAATTACCAGAAGGAGTTAGCTACGACGGGATTTTTGGTCCTGAAGAAAGTGAGGATGCGTTCAGTGGAGGTCCTCCTATGGCTCGCCAGAGGATTGCAGCACCTAATACTATAGCAGGAGGACGTAGGAGATTTAGGGGATCAGGAAGTAGAGGCGATTCTTCTAGTGGAAATATAGCACCAACTCCTCCACCAGCAAATTCACCCAAAGCACCAGAACCTCTAAGTGAAAGCACCTTCCCCATCGAGGTAGTAACCATTGAGGGATTAGATCCGGCTCAATTAGATGAAGCGATCGCTTCTTTGACTCAACACCTGCAAAATCTTAATATTCCAGCAGGCTCCAATGGCAAAATAGTCTTCGAGTTAGAAGTACGGGATGGTCGTATTCGCCGAGTGGTACTAGATGACCAAGAATCTACTATAACAGACCTAGCAGTAATTGCTCCTCTCCAGCGATCGCTCTCCGGTTGGCAAGTACCCCCCTCAGCGGCAGGTACTATTGCTGTTGAGTTAAAGATTGAGAATTGAGAATTGAGAATTGTTAAGGAGTGGCTGCTTCCGGATTTAGCATTATACTAAATCCGTTTTTTTTTTCATTGTTCAAAGTAACTTACAACTCAGACAGCCAAAAGGTTTCGAGCCAAATTCAACTTTAAAGACTTGGAAAAGTAAGTCGCCATTTGGCTAATAGCTGAATTATAGTCGGAAAGAGTAGGTGCGTTGGCGCTTGGACTACTAATTATCAGGTGCGACAAAAAGGCCGTGAACCGGTATACCACAGACCTAAAAACCTGACACCTAACACCTATTGGTGACAAGTTAAGGCAAAAATGTCTTTGTCAAGAGAGACGCACCGGACGCACCGGACGCGGAGATGGAGAAGAGGAACCACATTTTTTCTGACTCCTTGGTTATTTCCATATATAGGGTTTTTTTTATCGCCCAAACACCATATATGGTACTTGACAAAATGCGCGATTTCTTAACTTGTCACCACTGCCTAACACCTAACACCTAACACCTAACACCTAACACCTAATTTTAACTAGCATGTCCGGCTTTAAGTTGATAGCCGGTACTTGCACAGTTGCTCATGGTCATCTAGCAGAGTGCGCCAATAATTTGTTGCCAAAGTATTTAGTGAATAAATGTGCTTATGGGAGAAAATTACCCTGAAAATGGGGGATTCAAATTCCATTGCCGTAGAAGCAATGGAGTTAAGCAAGTGGGTGGAGGAGAAATGAATTTACCTTATATAGAGTCGGACATATTAAATAAAGCTGCATATGATGGTGGAGTATGGAGGTTTCTCAAACAACTCTCTCCTCGATTTCACTCTAGGGACATTAAGCCATTTTGTTTAGGATTAGCCAAACTCGCAGACGAAGTAGGTCACAAGTATTGTGACCATAATGGTTATGGTACAAGCTTTTCTCTGTTAAGAGATTTACTGTGTCGTTTTTTTTGCCCTCATTTGCCGATTAGGATGACATTGTTAGTTGTGCCAACAGGAGGATGGGTAAAACGAATCCGGTCCATGATTGGAGGCACTCACTGGTTTGATTTTCTCTTAGCTGCAGCTGTGTTGATTAAACGACACGGAGGCGAACGTTATTCACTAGTCTACAACTATTTTGCTATCTGGCATTGACTACTAAATAATGAGTAATGAGTAATGAGTAATACCAAATCCGGTATACATAAACACGCTATATCCACCCGCTCTGAGACGTTGCATGCAACGTCTCTACAGGGGGTTTCGCGATTGTCTCAAAACAGGTGTGACTAAACCGGATTTGGTATTACTTGTTAATCGTTACTTCTTTGATTATTCCATCAATTTTTAATTTTTAATTTTTAATTTTTAATTCCTCAAGTGTATTGAATAATAATCAACCGAAGATGTTCCTTTCCCCTGACGCCAAATGCTGTCGGCTTCCCAAGCACCATTTTCCTTGGTGCGGCGGCGGGTGCGCACTGTTAGCTTGTCTGGCTCAAATTGCAGTAGGTTGTATTGCCAAGGAGTACCGGTGATTAATTCTTGGGTGGGTGCGCCGAAGGTTCCAGCACAAATTTGGTCAAGTTTGCGCCCATCTTGGCTCATATCGTAGCGGTAATTGCTGGTTTTGGCTTCGTGGATGTGTCCGTGGAGGAAGAAGCGGAATCCAGCTACGGCAAGTTGTTGGAGGAATGAATCATCGGTGATTCTGTCTTCGTAGACACTGATGAGGGGATGGTGCCAAACGGCGATTTTTAGGCAGTTGTCGTAATCCCGGTTACGGCGAATTTCCGTGAGAGCCTTGCTGAGAGCATTCATATTAATGCTAGCGCGGGATCTGTAGTGATGATCCAGTTGCCAAGCAGAGTTTAATCCTAGGAAGAGGAGGTTTTGCTGCCGGAGGTGGTAGAGGATGCCCTGTTGGTCGTATTCTTGGGGATAAGGTTGGTTAGTAACCGCTTGGTAGAAGTTGCTGAAGTTGACAAATCGCTGTTTGTATGCATCTTCGTCTCGGACTCGGATGATACTGTCAGTTTCTTTGATATAGTCACCTTCTTGGAGTTTTCCTTGGTAGTTTTTCCTATCCATTAAATGGTAAGCCTGTTCTGACTGTTGCCAGTTGAGGTCATGGTTACCTGGAACGATGATAATTTGTTCTGCTTCTAAGGGGAAGTCTTGGCGAAGATTGTGGAGAAACTGTTCAGCAGCTTGGTATTCTTGGGGAATGGAGTAGTTGGCGATATCGCCGGAAAGGATCAAAGCATCGAGGTGAGGGATATCGAGTTCATTGCTAAGATCTTCTGCTAGTTGGTTTGACCATTGGTTAGCTTGGTCGGAGGTGGTAATGTGAAGATCCGAGAGGTGGAGGATATACATTTTTTTGGTTGATGGGATATAGGGTTGAGGTTCTGGGGTAGGAATTGGTTGGATAAGGGTAGGGTTGTAGAATTGGTAGCGTTGTTGAATTTGCTCAAGTAAATTTATTGCGTAGTTGAATGTTTTTCCTTGATTAATACTAACAAATTTTCCCTGTTTCAAAGCTTGAACTAATTGGTTAATTGCTGCTTCTGTACCCATTTTACCTAGAGCTTCAGCTGTATTACTACGTACAAAATAGTCTTCATCTTGCAGATATTGAATCAGGGCAGGAATTGCTGCTTCTGTACCCATTTTACCTAGAGCTTCAGCTGCCTTTCTACGTATAACATGGTTTTCATCTTGCAGAGCTGTGCTCAGAGCTGGAATTGCTGCTTCTGTACCAATTTCACCTAGGGCTTCAGCTGCCTTTATACGTACAACATGGTTTTCATCTTGCAGAGCTGGACTCAGAGCTGTAATTGTCGCTTCTGTACCAATTTCACCTAGGGCTTCAACTGCCTTTATACGTACAACATAGTCTTCATCTTGCAGAGCTGGACTAAGAGCTGGAATTGCCGCTTCTTTGCCAATTTCACCTAGGGCTTCAGCTGCCTTTCTACGTACAAAATAGTCTTCATCTTGCAGAGCTAGACTAAGAGCTGGAATTGCCGCTTCTTTGCCAATTTTACCTAGGGCTTCAGCTGCCTTTATACGTACAACGTAGTCTTCATCTTGCAGAGCTGGAATCAGAGCCGTAATTGCTGCTTCTTTGCCAATTTTACCCAGGGCATCAGCTGCGATACTACGTACATCATAGTCTTCATCTTGCAGAGCTGGAATCAGAGCCGTAATTGCTGCTTCTTTGCCAATTCTTCCCAAGGCATAAGCTGCTCTCTTACGTACATCATAGTCTTCATCTTGCAGAGCTGGAATCAGAGCCGTAATTGCTGCTTCTGTACCAATTTTTCCCAGGGCTTCAGCTGCATTACTACGTACATCATAGCGTTCATCTTGCAGAGCTGGAATCAGAGTCGGAATTGCAGCTTCTGTACCAATTTTTCCCAGGGCTTCAGCTGCCTTTCTACGTACAAAATAACATTTATCTTGCAGAGCATTAATCAGAGCAGTAATTGCTGCTCCTGTGCTAATTTGACCCAAGGCTTCAGTTGCATTGCTACGTATATAATCATCTTCATCTTGCAGAGCACGAATCAAAGCAGCAATTGCAGCTTCTGTACCGATTTTACCTAGTGCTTCAGCCGCATTACTACGTATAACATAACATTTATTTTGCAGAACTTGAATGAGAGCTGGAATTGCAGCTTCTGTTCCAATTTTTCCCAGGGCTTCAGCTGCGCTACTACGTATAGCATAGCGTTTATCTTGCAGAGCTGGAATCAGAGCCGGAATTGCGGCTTTTGTGCCAATTTTTCCCAGGGCTTCAGCTGCGTTACTACCTATAGCATAGCGTTCATCTTGCAGAGCTTGAATCAGAGCCATAATTACCGCTTCTGTGCCAACTTTTCCCAGGGCTTCAGCCGCATTACTAGCTGCATGACTACGTATATTATTGCGTTCATCTTCCACGGCTTGAATCAGAGCAGTAATTGCTGCTTTTTTGCCAATTTCAGCCAAGGCATAAGTTGCACTGCTGCGTACATAATAGTTTTCATCTTGCAGAGCTTGAATCAGAGCGTTAATTGCTGTTTCTGTGCCAATTGTCCCCATGGCTTTAGCTGCCTTTATAGCTATAAAGTCTTCATCGTGCAGAACTTGAATCAGAGCAGTAATTGCGGCTTCTGTTCCAATTTGACCCAAGGCATAAGTTGCACTGCTACGTACATCATAGTTTTTATCTTGCAGAGCGTGAATCAGACCAGGAATTGCTGCTTCCGTTCCAATTTGACCCAAGGCTTCAGCTGCATTACTACGTACATCATAGTGTTCATCTTGCAGAGCGTGAATCAGAACACTAATTGCTGCTTCTGTTCCAATTTTACTCAGAGCTTCAGCTGCATTACTACGTACATCATAGTGTTCATCTTGCAGAGCGTGAATCAGAACACTAATTGCTGCTTCTGTGCCAATTTTACCCAGAGCTTCAGCTGCATTACTACGTACACCATAGTGTTCATCTTGCAGAGCGTGAATCAGAACACTAATTGCAGCTTCTGTTCCAATTTTACTCAGAGCTTCAGCTGCAATTTTACGTACACCAGAGTTTTCATCTTGCAGAGCTGTAATCAGGGCAGTAACTGCTGCTTCTGTGCCAATTTTACCCAAGGCTCCAGCTGCACTGCTACGTACACCAGAGTTTTCATCTTGCAGAGCTTGAATCAGAGCATAAGTTGCTGCTTCTGTTCCAATTTTACCCAGGACTTCAACTGCATTCCTACGTAGCTCATAGTTTTCATCTTTCAAAGCCTGAATGACAGCAGTAATTACAGCTTCTGTGCCAATTTTATCCAGGGCTTCAACTGCACTTATACGTATATAATCCTCTTTATCTTGCAAAACTTGAATCAGAAACGGAAGAGCACTTTCCGAACTTGTTATACCCAAAAGCTTAATCTTGAGCAATTGAGGAATTTCCAACCCAGCTACTAAACCTACCGTTTGCTCCTGAAACTTAAGCTTTACCGCCCCTGCCAACCTTGCTCCCAACTTCAAATCCACTTCTAAAGCTAACTTCACCACTCGCACTGCCTGAACTTCATTTTCCACTAACTCCAACATCAGTACTAGAGGTTCTGTCCATTTCAGATAATTCAGATACTCCCGCTTCAATTCCT
>JAAHGR010000014.1 GCA_010672425.1 Symploca sp. SIO2E6 | reverse complement strand
CTCCCTTTCTCTGGCATTAATCCAGGGATCTGCTTCTCCCCACAACATCAATAATGGGCATTTCATCTGTGCCAAGAGTACATCAATCTTTTTCCCTTGGCGTGACTTGAACACCGAAGCAAATACCTTATGGGCACCAGGATCGCAGGAAGGACGATAAATTTCTGCTACCAATTGTTCTGTAACTGCACTTTGGTCAAGATAGACTTTGGAGAGGGTTTTGCGAATTATTGAGGGTTGCCGCAGATACTGGAACAAGAGAAAACTTGCCCAGGGTTGCAATAACACTGCTTTAGTCAAATCACCTAGGAATTTGGCTACGGGATTCTTGGGAGTTGATGACTGGGTATCACTAAAAGGACCAGCACTATTGAGTAAGACTAGACCAACAGCAGATGTAGGACAATCTCCAGCTACACAGAGGGAAGCATAACCACCTAAAGAGTTTCCCAGCAATACCACTGGCTGCTGAATTACCTCGGTAATAAAATCATGCAACTGGTCTCGCCACAAATTACCACTATAAGACCAATCGGGTTTAGCAGAGCGTCCAAACCCCAACAAGTCAATAGCCCACACCTCAAATTTCTGACTCAATTGGGCAATATTTTTGCGCCAGTGGTCAGTGGAAGCTCCAAAGCCGTGAACCATGAGTAATGGTGGGTGTCCTGATTGCTGTTGTCCTGCTTGCACGTAATATATAGATTGCTCTCGCCACTGCCAGTACATTCCAGGAATTGGGTCAGTAGAGGCAGCGGGTAATACTTGTTGAATCATCTTAATATTAAGTAATGTTAATTTATGTATTGTAACCTGGGAAAAGACGCGATCGCTCAAAGTAAGCATTCAGCTGAGGTGCTGAATGCTTACCCAAGACATTGAAAGTGTGTTAAACTTTTAGGTGTGACCAAACAAAAATAAAGAACTTCTCCAGGTAGTGACAATCTAGGCTAGAATGCAATATGCCCGGATATGTCCGGATGGATTTTGTCCATAAACTGACCTCCAAACTAAAGGGAGTAGAACTTTGTCTGTCGAGACTATTGAGAAGCGCTCAACAACCCGCAAACATGCTCCTCGCTATCGAGTTTTGCTCCATAACGATGACTTTAACTCCATGGAGTATGTAGTGCAGGTATTAATCAGTACGGTGGCCAGTCTCACCCAACCAGAAGCTGTCAATATCATGATGGAAGCCCATCATTCGGGTATTGCCTTGGTGATTACCTGTGCTCAAGAACATGCGGAGTTTTATTGCGAAACCTTGAAGAATCACGGCTTAACCAGCACCATTGAACCTGAGGATTGACCGAAAAAAATTCTGAATGGGGAATGGGGAATTGGGAATTGGGAATTGGGAATGAGGTGAAAAAACTTGCGCTCATTGATAAGTCGAGTTGAAAATAAGGAGGGCAATATCATAAGCTTAGTAGGGAGATAGATGTGAGCGAAGCATTTGATTACGATTTAGTGATTATCGGTGCTGGTGTAGGTGGACATGGTGCGGCCTTACATGCAGTCAGCTGTGGCTTGAAAACTGCCATTATTGAGTCAGAACAGATGGGAGGAACCTGCGTCAATCGAGGTTGTATCCCCTCAAAAGCCTTATTAGCAGCATCCGGTAAAGTCAGGGAGTTACACGACGCTCACCACCTCAAATCCTTGGGTATCCAAGTGGGAGGAGTTACCTTCGATCGACAAGTGATTTCTGATCACGCTAGCAATCTGGTTGCTAAGATTCGTGGAGACCTCACTAATAGCCTGAAACGCTTGGGTGTTGATACTATTAAGGGTTGGGGTAAAATCGCTGGTCCACAAAAAGTAGCAATTACTACAGACAGCGGTGAAAAAATTCTCTCTGCCAAAGATATTATTCTATCTACTGGTTCAGTCCCCTTTGTCCCTCCAGGAATTACCATTGACGGCAAAACCGTCTTTACTAGTGATGATGCCTTGAAATTAGAATGGCTGCCAGATTGGGTAGCAGTTATTGGCAGTGGTTATATTGGTTTAGAGTTTGCCGATATTTATACGGCCTTGGGTAGTGAAATTACCATGATTGAGGCTCTAGATCAGCTGATGCCCACCTTCGATCCAGATATTGCTAAACTGGCAACCAGGGTTCTGATCAATCCCAGAGATATTGAAACGAAAGTAGGGATGCTGGCCATCAAAGTTACTCCAGGTTCGCCGGTAGTCATCGAATTAGCTGACGCTAAAACCAAAGAAGTGGTAGATGTACTGGAAGTAGATGCCTGCTTAGTCGCAACCGGTAGGATTCCTGCTACTAAGGATATCGGACTAGATGCTGTCGGTGTAGAGACCAATCGACGAGGTTTTATTCAGGTGGATCAGACAATGGCAGTCTTATCCCAAGGAGAGCCAGTACCCCACCTGTGGGCAATTGGTGATGCTACAGGTGAAATGATGCTAGCTCATGCAGCATCGGCTCAAGGTATTACCGTAGTAGAAAATATTTGTGGGCGCCACCGTACCGTAGACTATCGTAGCATTCCCGCTGCTGCCTTTACTCATCCAGAAATCAGCTATGTGGGCTTAACAGAACCCCAGGCGAAGGAGTTGGCAGCAGAAGAAGGATTTAAAGTAGCCTCTGTGAGATCCTACTTTAAGGGCAATTCCAAAGCGATCGCAGAAGGAGAAGCAGATGGTATTGCCAAGGTGATTTACCGCAAGGATACAGGAGAAGTCCTCGGTGTCCATATCCTAGGTATACATGCTTCAGACTTAATTCACGAGGCATCCGCCGCGATCGCTAATCGGCAATCAGTTAACACCCTGGGCTACTTAGTCCATGCCCATCCTACTCTATCAGAAGTTTTGGACGAAGCTTACAAGCGAGCGATGACGATTGGTTAATTTGGGGAATGGGGAATGGGGAATTGGGAATTGGGAATTGGGAATGGGAAATTGGGAATTGGGAATTGGGAATTGGGAATTGGGAATTGGGAATTGGGAATTGGGAATTGGGAATTGGGAATAGTCTACTTTCATGCATGGTGGTGAAAAAATTCTTTTCATGGGGACTGCCTCCTGCCTCCTGCCTCCTGCCTCCTGCCTTCTGCCTCCTGCCTCCTGCCTCCTGCCTCCTGCCTCCTGCCTTCTGCCTCCTGCCTCCTGCCTCCTGCCTCCTGCCTCCTGCCTCCTGCCTCCTGCCTCCTACCTCCGGTTCCCCTCCTTGGAGGGGTTAGGGGTGGGTTCTGCCACCTTGTCCTAGTTGTTTGTTATTTTGGAATGAAACAACAAACAACCAACAACCAACAACAAACAACAAACAACCAACAACAAACAACAAACAACCAACAACCAACAACCAACAACCAACAACCAACAACCAACAACAAACAACCAACAACCAACAACCAACAACCAACAACCAACAACCAACAACCAACAACCAACAACCAATTAATGCAAATTCGCCGACGTCCACCCAATCCAGCTGTTAACCTTGATGTACTTCGCTATCAAGTAGATCTTCCAGATGCCGAACCACGCCATATCCTGGAAAAAATTGTCTGGCACAAAGAGAAAGAAGTTGATCAGATGCGGGAACGTCTTCCCTTGGCAGAGTTACGCAAGCGGGTGCAAGCAGCACCCCCTCCCCGTAACTTTCTCCAAGGTCTCAAAGCCGGAAAAACCAGTCCTGCCCTAATTGCAGAAGTCAAAAAAGCATCTCCGAGTAAAGGAGTCATTCGGGAATATTTTGACCCAGTAGCGATCGCTCAATCATACCATCAAGGAGGTGCTAGTGCCATCTCAGTACTAACAGATCAAAAATTCTTTCAAGGCAGTTGGGAAAATTTAGCCCGAATTCGGGCTGCAATTGATTTACCGCTTTTATGTAAGGATTTCATCATATATCCTTACCAAATATATCAGGCTCGCACTCAAGGAGCAGACGCGGTTTTGCTAATTGCGGCAATTCTGTCCAATCAAGATCTGGAGTACTTTATCAAAATTGCCAAGGCTCTGGCAATTACACCCTTGATCGAAGTCCATAACCTATCAGAGTTAGATCGCGTGTTATCCCTAGATGAGGTTACCCTAGTAGGTATCAACAATCGCAACCTGGAAAATTTTTCCGTTGATCTGCAAACGACTGACCAACTTCTAGCAGCCAGGGGCAACCAACTGCAAGAGCGTGGGATTCTAGTCGTTAGTGAGTCTGGGTTGCATAATCCGACAGATCTCGCTCGTGTGGCATCTGCGGGTGCTGATGCTGTTTTGATCGGTGAATCTTTAATGAAACACCCTGAACCTAAAATAGCGATCACTAATCTGTTTTCCAGTTTGTAAGTTGTAACTCACGCCCAAAGTCAATGAAGCAGGAAGGAAACATCAAACCCTCATATATTCAGCTGTTACGGGAAAGATGAATAGATTTGTGTAAGTTTTTCACCAGCGGTTAGCTTGGGTAATTGCTAAATTTGTCCATTTGAGGTAAACCAGGTTTCATGGAGCCACTCCCCCTTCCATCTTATGTCCACTACGAACTACTACTCCAACTACTAGAGCGCCAAACCTTGTTTGCTGCTAATCAACAACCAGTGGTTCGAGAACAAGTTCAGCAGCTGATTATCACTCTTCGCAAAGCTCTAGCTCAGCAAAAGCAACTAGAAGGAAGCTGCCAGAGGAATAACATAGACATTGAGTATCGTTGGTCTCTCAACAACGTTGGGTTTGAACCAGAAGACTCGACGGATGTTTTTCCCCTAAATCATCATAAGCCCGAAATTAGTCATTAAGCTGTTGTCTATTATTATTAATTTGTTGAGCACCAATAATTAAGGATTCAGTGATCTTAATCTAAGAATGGTTGGGGTCGTTATTCCTTCTGCCTTCTGCCTCCTGCCTCCTGCCTCCTGCCTTCTGCCTCCTGCCTCCTGCCTCCTGCCTCCTGCCTCCTGCCTCCTGCCTCCTGCCTCCTGCCTTCTGCCTCCTGCCTCCTGCCTCCTGCCTTCTGCCTTCCGCCTTCTGCCTTCTATTCAAGAAATTAGAACTCATCGCTGTCCCTCCCTATATGCTGGTGTTACAGCAAAATTCATTCGAGCCAGTCCTCCAGGTTCAAGTTGTACTAAACGAGACTGGCTGTTAGTTTCAATGAACTTACGATTCGGAGCAAAGGTATAACCAGGTATGCTAGTCAAATCTAGGGTGCCACTACGACGACCAGCTAGGACATTAGCTAGAGAAAACAAGCCATTAGCATCAGTAGTTACCCGGTTGCCATCGTCCAAGAACACCACGGCATTGGGTACTCCTGGCTCCCCTGGCTGCTGGTGTCCATCGAAGTTTTTGTCCACAAACACTCGTCCCACCAAAGTGCCGCAATCTGAAAGGATACCGGGATCGAGTCGCAACAGGTGGCTAGCAACATTACTCCGAGATTCCTGAGCATTGTTTCTCGCTTCACCCCGAATCGCATCTGGGGTGATCAAAGTGGCATAAACCACATTTAGCGTTTCATTGGGTCGTAGACGGGGAAAAGTGAAGGTAACGCTTCTACCGGATATGGTTGCCGGAGTGAAGTTTATCGTTTCTGTCCCGGTAGTTGTCGTTAAAGAGCCCTGGAGAGATTCCGGCAAAAAGCGAAAACCCAACGGCAGTGTATCAGTGATTCTGATCTCGCTTGCCGAGATTGCACCAGTATTTCTCAGCGCCAAGCGATAAACCACCGTATCCCCCGGCTCAGCTGCCGCTCGATCCCCTGTTTTGGTGAGTTCTAGACTAGGTCGCGCTGCTGTCAGCAAAGCCTCGTTGGAATTAACTGGTTCCGAGAGATTGTCAGCAGAAGCTGAGGCAGTATTGGAGATTTGGGCGAGTGCGGGAGAAGCACCTACAGCCAATAAACCCGTCACGGTTAAGGTTAGAGGAATACTCTCTAACCATTGCCTTAATAATTTCATAAGAAGTATTAGTTGAATTATGCACTCCCAATAGGAGAGTATTGGTTGACTAGGGCAAAGCAAAAAGGAAATTTAAAGAACATGGAAGATGACCTGTTGAATGCTGCTGGGGCAAGACATCCGTCTTGCGATCGCTAGGTGAGCTACTTTCAATGGGGAAATTTAGCAATGATTATTATCTGTATAACGAATATACAACTTGTGAATAGATTTACGTAAGTGGGTAACCATGACCAAACAACTTCAATAATGTTGTGTTTTGTAAACAAAATTAACGATTTATTAAAAGGAATAATGACTCATTTTCCTTTCTTTACACTACGTTTCAACAACAATCTCAGCAGTTCACTCATCCCCTTCCTAAAAAGGATGAGAATTTCACCTGTTTGTTGTTAGTTGTTAATTGTTTGCATTTCTTTACAAAAAAACAATTTATTGGTCAATTTACTAAGTAGTTAGACAAGGGTTGTCTTGTCTGCATTAAGTTTTGTAAATACACCTCAAATGCCTGTGGGGCAATAATCTTTACATTTATTAACACAAGGCCATTGAGTTATGTTGACCACTAATCTCATTTGGCAAAAAGTTACCATTAAACTTTCATAAATCCTTCCAACTTAATTTTATCCATGCTGAACTAATTCTTCAAGACGATGTAATTAGAAGGTAAATATACCAATCAACAAGCATCTTAAAAGAAGATTTTCATCTGTTAAGTGAGGAGATGTACTGATATTACCTAGGGTAATGATCTCGACAAATTACTCGGTCTTTTCCAGTTTTTTGCATACATTGCTGTTAATCAGTCATACGATATTGACGGTCTTTAGTAAATTACGACAGAACACCGACTCTTGCTGCAACGCACCCTACATAAATCTTGCTGCAACACACCCTTAACTAAAATCAATTCTGTCATAGAATTTACTTGTAAGTTGTAATAGTAGCAAACTGAGATGATAAATCAATCGATTTAGAATGCGATAACGAAAATTATTTCTTAGGGAATAAGACTAGAGAGATAATGGGATTCTAAACAGAGTTGGGGAATATCCAAATTGCGGCAAGCGGGCGCACGTCGGTGCGGGCGCACGTCGGTGCGCCCCTACTGGACTGTTTGAGAGACGCTTAGGTCAAATCAGCCTTCGCAGCCTCTATTTTTTTAATTACTAGGAAGCTATAATCATTACTATACAAAGGTTGTAGCTATAGTTGTCACCCCGTCAGATATCCCGGTGGATAACATGATGCTGATGGACAAAGGCTAGAGTTTCCAGCAGGTTCTGCAACAAAGCAATCACATAGGACTCACTTAACTTTTTGCCAGGAGTAATTTCCTTGCTCAAATCGTGACCCGCGATTAACTCCTGTACTAAATAGAAGTCTTGATTTTCCTCAAAGTGAGCCAGCAGTCGCGGAATTTTGTCGTGATTGCCTAACCGATGCAGGATTTTTGCTTCCGAGTCGAATAAGCGTCTGGCTACTTGTAAAGTAGTGGGGTCAGTCGATGCTGGTTGGAGTTGCTTAACGACGCACCGGTCATCATAGAGTTTAGTATCTTCAGCAATGTAGGTTTTACCAAAGCCTCCAACTCCCAAAACTTGGATGATTCGGTAACGTCCGTCTAGTAATTTTCCCAACATGTTAGCGATCGCAACGAGCTGGATTTACAATCTTAGTATAGTATCCCAATATTCCCAATCCCCAATATTATTTCCGCAATACATAACTCAAATAAACGATTTGACCAGCAACCTCCACTGTAGGGTGGGCAAATTTATAAGCTTTGACATAAGAACAGACATGTAGAGATATATTTGCCCACCACAGCACTTACCGGTACAGATAATGGTGGGCATTATCAGGAGAAATATCGCTGCGGATGAAGATTATCGAGAATGCCCACCCTACGCTCCTCAATTGTTGAACAAATCGCAAAAAGTCTTGCCAATTCAGCAACTGAGCGATCTGAGGGCTCTAACCCCTTGCTTAATTGACCCACAACATCATTAATTTCAATGTGGACTAACGATTGCAACCCGTGTCTTTCCCAGAAGCGATCGCTAAACAATCATTAACCTAAACCTGTAGATTCGGTGTTGGGTGTAGCGGTAGCGACACCCAACCTACTTATGGCTAGGGATTAGTTGCGCTAACCTAGAGATGCTAGCAGGGCGGGTTTTGATTGGAATATTCGGGTTAAATGGCCTAGGTTATCTCTAAACCCGCCCCTACAAATGCCACTACAAATGCTGTTTGGTTAAGAGAAGGTGTGCAATTCAGACATTACAGGCGCACATTTATTCCATTATTCAAATAATAGCCAAAAATCACAATAATTGCAACCGATAAAACATTCTCAGGAAGAAGCGATCGCAGGTTTTAGATCCCTGACTTCTTCTATAGCAAACTCTAAGCAAGCTCTAATGTCGGTTAGGGAAGACAAGGGAGACAAGGGAAATATTCCCAATTCCCAATTCCCAACTCCCAATTCCCAATTCTCAATTCCCAATCCTAAGTCTTCAATAATACATAACTCAAATAAACGATTTGACCAGTTTGTAACCCTTGATAGATTTGACTATCCTTCACCGCCACAAATTCTTGAAGAGAATGTTGCATAAAACTGGGCACATAAGTTTTAATCAAATTCTGCCTAGGTTCATCAAGCAATGCCAATGATTGCAAGACATTCTGAGTAATATCAGCAGATTTAACTTCCTGGAGCCCCGATTCGGTAAAAGCTTGTTGAAGACCTTCTACCTGATCACTTGAACGTAAATCAGCCCAAGAAAAGATACCTCCAGGTTTTAAGACCCGATACACTTCCTTGACAAATTGGGTCATTGAGCCGTAACAATGAGAAGATTCCACATTTACCACTAGATCAAAAGTATTATCAGCAAAGGGTAAAGCTTCCGCATCTCCTTGCTGGAAAGCTAAGTTAGGTAATTGATGAATTTGACGAGATAATTGAACATGGCGCTCAGCAAAATCTACGCCGGTCATACTCTCAGGTTCCAAGTAACCAGCGATATAGGCTGCACCACCACCTCGTCCAGAACCTACTTCTAAGACCTGTTTCCCCTTAACTTCTGTTGCCGTTGCTACATAATGATAGAGTTGGATACAATAACGGTTTGGTTCATCCTCTGCTTTAAGATGTACTGAACCAAGTTCTGAGTTTAAATCACAGAAACCATAATTCATAAATTGCACATCGGGTTTCTGATAAGACTTAGCAAGTAGCTGATACCACCAACGCCACAAGCCACGCTTCAACTTAGGGGACAGCTCTGTTAAATAGATAAAAAATTTCTCTATCATTAATCAATAACCTACTTTAGTTTACCAGAGAGCCGGTCAAGTATTCCCTCCAAACCTGGTTTCTCTCGAGGATGACAATGAAATATTAGCATTTTACCCAAAGGTTTTTTTTGTTGGTTGCTTTTACCTTGGTTTTGTGCTATTTTTTATAATGTAAAAATGTGCGCACCTGTATACTCTGAGTTGCGGAGACAGGCAACTGAAACTACTAGTTTTTTTTGAACCACAAAGACACAAAGATCACAAAGGTAAGATTGCTTACTATCCATTCTCCATGCTAAAAACGATTAACGCCAGAGATGTCACACTTCAAGAACTAGAAACTGCCTTTCATCTACAACTCACAGAGGACGAGGAATTTTTCCCAGAATGGCGGGAAAACTTACCGGCAATTACCGACTGGCAACGGCAACTGTTAAACCAAGTTAAAGCCGGATATGAAAATCTCATTAAACAACCTCTCCGGCTATATTGGTATAATATTCATGACGTAGGGGCGCAATGCTTGCGCCCGCAATGCTTGCGCCCGCCAGCGTCTATGTTTTCTAACCAAAAAGCCAAATTATTAATCATTCCAATACAACCGGAGTTGATATTATACCAAATCCGGTATAGATAGGCCCGTTATCTTGAGGATAAGGCTCCAGGGCAGAAGGTAGAGGGCAGAAGGAAAAGAAGGAAAAGAAGGTTTAAGCGAAACCGGGTGTTTGGAAAGCGGATTTGGTATTATATTGTTCGTGCGATCCCCAAGCGATACGATACCAGAAACCGGGTTTCTAGGATAATTTTGGCTTAGAAAGGGAGATGTCAGTAAGAAACCCGGTTTCTCAAACCCTAGACGAATTGAGAATAATGACGATTGGCAGAATCACCATCTGGAACAAAACCAAAATAACGTAGGGGCGCACCGACGTGCGCCCTCAACCTGATATCTAGCGAGGATATTGAGCTGGGTAGTCACACAAATTACCTCATATTTGTCATAGTTCAAACTCCAGTAAGTATAGAGTTTCCACATATTCAGTGACTAGTTGGTCTTTTTTGCGTTTCAAGCATTTGATGATAACACAAGCCTCCTCACCTGGCTCTTGTTGCTCAAGTACAAAATCGGCATACATTTCTACTGCTTGTTTGGCCTGTTTTTGGCTCTTCCAAACCTGAGCATATTCAAGACTACTGGTAATACCAAGGAAATCCTCTTCACTGTGATTATCGATGGACAATTTAGCAGCATAAGCTTGTGCCTCTGGTAAGAGTACAAGAATGTAACCTAGTTGTTTTTCTTGCTGTGTGCCAAAACCTTTTGCCATTTTCTGTTCGTCAAAGTATGTTAATCATCTTTATTATCTCCATGATGGTTGACATAAGCTGTGTCATACCAAATCCGGGTTAGCTACCCCCGTTGAGTAAACCGCTAAAACCCCGTTATCTTCTCCCTCAGCTCCCCCAGCTTCCCCAGCTTTCTCAAAACGAGGTTAACTAAACTGGATTTGATATCAGTCCCTAACGGAATAAGTCAGGATTTAATTGACGACTTGGTGTTACTGAATTCCCGCCTCGTAACTGAGTGCCAGTACCACCGTCAGCGGCATCGAGGAAAGGACGTAAATCGATATTACCAGAACCTCTAGTCGGACTTTGCTCCTTGCCGATGCCCAAAATAGACAGACCTTGGTTGAAGATATTATCCAACAGCTGAGAATTCCCATCTCCACCCACAAAAGTGGTAACTCCTTGAGTTTGCTGACCACTATCAGCAACAGTCAAGTTTTCAAATACCAGATTACGAGTTATTTCTGGATCTTGATTAGGAGGAACCGTCAGCACAATCCGACAGTCTGGATTTTGCTGGGTAGTCACACAAATGACATCATAGTTATTTTCCACCCCAGTTCGCATTTCCACTAAGCCATCAGGGCGATAAAATTCCAACCGTCGGCTAATCTCATTACAACGCAGTTCCGGTGTCCAGCCACCTCCCAGGGCACTAGGCACTGCCCAAGGATAAGCTTGACCCGGTTTGCTTTCGGGGTGATACATTACGGTATAGTCACCATTGACAAACTGACAGGTAAACCGAGGGTCACTATTAGTTTGGGGTCTTGTTTGGTCATCAGAGTTCTGAGCCAAAGTGGTATGACCCAGCAGCTGAGTAGCAGAGTTGGCTAGGGTTGGATGGTTATCGAAAGCCAAGGCACTACTGCTTACCATTAGGGTAGCGACACCCGCTGCCAAAGCAATTTTTTTGCTAACATAAGATATTAAGCTCCCATTATCATCAAATTTACGAGGCATCATAGAATTAATTCTCCGAGATTTTATTCGACTCTGGTGTTAATATTATCTCTATTTTAGATAGACTAGGCTAATGGTGATTGAGTTCCCGAAAAAATACCATGTAATATATACTCATGTTCTTCCCTCCTTGTCTGCTTTCCTTCCTTGTCCTCCTTGTCTGACCGACCCTAGGAGATTCTTATGCCATACAGTAAGTTTACCCTCAGTAGAGCAGTAGATGATTTTCAACTTACCCTTGTTGAAGGTGAGAGATTTCTTCCAGACGTTCCCCCAATTAATCCGACTCCTTTACTTAAAGATACTCTTAAAGAAACACTTCCTTGGGCGATCGCAGTCAGTAGCGAAAAAGCCCGTTCTGAGGGTATTATTAACCCAGTCTTACTAGAAGTAAAGCGTCAACTCAACGGAAAAATTAGTGTCTTCTCAGGGGAAGAGTTCAATGTGCAACCAGAAGCTGAGCTTACAGGCTATGTTGATTTTCTGATTAGTCGCTCTCCGGAACAACTGTTTATTAAGGCTCCTGCAGTTGTTTTAGTAGAAGCCAAGAAAGAAGATCTCAAACCAGCACTTGGGCAATGTCTAGCAGAGATGGTGGCAGCTCAACGGTTTAATCAACAGAAACAGCAACCTGTCTCAGCGATTTATGGAACGGTGACTAGTGGTACAGTTTGGCGTTTTCTCAAACTAGAAGGGCAATTTGTCACAATCGACTTGAGGGATTATCCTCTGCCACCGGTTGAGCAAATTTTAGGTTTTTTGATTTGGATGGTGCAGAATGACTGATGGAGATGAGCTAACCACACTATAGTAATCTCAAGAATTGCTCAAGTTCTGTTACCATTTCTTTGAGTTCAACTAGATAGCGTGCCGCTAGCCCACCACCAATTAAACCAAAAAAATGTCCTTCCCAAGATATTCCATCTGACCTAGGAAAAATACCTCTAATATATCTACCATAGAGTCCGCCCGCTATTGCTGAGATTACAAAATAGATTGAATTACTATAATATTACGCCAGCTCTCTGTCACGACTTTAGAAAAATGGTCTTAAGTTTGTTGCAACTAGCAAGTCCAGGATTACCAATAGGTGCTTATAGCTATTCTGAGGGTTTAGAATCACTCGTTGAAGTTGGTGTCATCACCCAGCAGGACAGCCTAAGACAATGGCTGGAGCAAGAACTGTGCTATGGAGCAATTCGCACCGAAGCAGCAGTGATGGTGCGGGCCTATAGCAGCGTGGTTAATCAAGATAAGCAGGCTTTGAGCTACTGGAATGCTTGGACAACAGCTGCTTGTACAACCAAAGAATTGCGATCGCAAAGTTGGCAGATGGGTAACTCTTTGCTACAACTACTGCTAAAGGTGCAGCATCCTACTGCAACCTCCCCGCTGATTGCCATAGAAGATTTGGCAGAAGCCGTGGGTACACCCTGTAATTATGCCATCGCTTTTGGTATTGCTGCTGCTTACTGGCAAATTCCCCTATGGGAAGCGACTTTAGGTTACTTACACAGTTGGGCATCAAATCTCATTACAGCAGGAGTGAAGCTGATTCCTTTAGGGCAAACGGTAGGCCAACAGCTACTACTCCATCTCCATCCTCATCTGGGTAGTGCTGCTGAAGAAATCTTAAATTTAGAAGATGATGCTCTATCTAGTTGCGGTTGGGGTAGAGCGCTGGCTAGTATGACTCACGAAACCCAGTATACTCGTTTATTTCGTAGCTAAGTAGGGTTTAGGAGAATAAGTAACAAGTAACAAGTAACAAGTAAGAAGGAATGAAGCATTCAGGAGTAATTTAGTATACCTAGATACAAAAGCCTAAAAAACATTTTCTTGTACTAGCCATAATTTACTCAAATAATGTTAATATGTGGGTAAGTTATTAGTTCCTTCAACAAAAATAGTTGAACTGAGATAGGTTAGCGCCTATCTTTAACTATGGTAGTGATTTCTCTGTAATACTTATAGTCTATCGGTATTACACAGTCAGTAACTTACCGGACTTAGCTCATTTCAGCCCGTTTCACTGAAAACTGCTACAGGGAAAGATAGTGGCAACTTACTTTGACATTGACAACATCATCACTGATCGGGAAATTAATGCAGCCATCATTAACATTAGCGGACGCCAGCGGATGTTGTCCCAAAGAGCTGCTTTGTTTGCCTTGAAACTAGTTTGTACCGAAGATAGCTGGCAGCAGGAGAGGCTGCGCCAAGAAATGCTAGCAGTAATCGATTTGATGGAACAGTCCCACAATGGGTTGATTAAGGGAAATCCAGCAATGAAGTTACCGGGCAAACTCTCCAAGGAAGTCTGGACAATCTATTTTGAGCCACCATACTATCTTTCCCAACAAATCTGGGACTTTATGACTCAAGTTAGAGCTTTAGCTCAAGTCACTAGTACAGAATTAAATTTGGAGAATTACCATTTAAAATATATTCTCCAGGTCTCAGAAACAGAACTATTAAATGCCTTAGATATTGCAGTTAATCAGTATCAAAAAGAAAGTGAGCTGTTTGAGCGACAAGTTGAGATGCAACAGGCTCAGCTTTTTCAACAAATTTGTACTGCTCGTGCTACAACCCATGCTCAGGCTAAGCAACTAGAGCGAACTGTGCAGGATTTACAGCGCACTCAATCTCAGCTAATTCAGTCGGAAAAATTTTCCAGTATCGGTCAGATGATGGCTGGTGTTGCTCATGAAATTAATAATCCTTTCAATTTTATTTATGGTAATCTGCAATGTACCAAGGATTACATCCATGACTTATTTGAGTTGATCAATACTTATCAAGAGCACTATCCTAATACTCTCCCTGCAATACAAGGGAAGATTGACGAGATTGAACTAGATTTTGTGCAAGAAGACCTCGCCAAAATTCTGGATTCGATGCAAGTGGGAGCAAATCGCATTCGTGAGCTAGTCTTGTCCCTGCGTAATTTTTCTCGTAGTGATCTGAGCTCCAGACAGTTGTTAGATCTTCATCAAGGCATTGATAGTACCTTGCTCATTTTACGCAATCGTCTCAAAGCTAACAACGATCGCCCAGCAGTAGAAATTATTAAAGACTATGGTAGTATACCAAAGATTGAGTGCTATGCAGGGCAACTCAATCAAGTATTTATGAATATCTTGAGCAATGGGATTGATGCCCTCGAAGAAATACCTAACCATTTAGGCTATATTAAGATTCGCACCCACCTTAGTCCTGATGGTTCTAGGGTCATTATCCAAATTGCTGATAACGGACCAGGTATGACTCAAGAGGTGAAAGAGCAACTGTTTGACCCATTTTTTACCACTAAACCCCTAGGCAAAGGTACTGGACTGGGATTAGCCATCAGCCATAAAATCGTGGTAGATACTCACGGAGGCTACCTCAAGTGTGAGTCTTCCCCAGGAAAAGGTACAGAGTTTTGGATTGAAATTCCGCTACAATCTAGTGTAAGAAGGGAGCAGGGAGTAGGGAATAGGCAACTGATTACTGGTAGACTGACAAAAACAAAAGTATAAGTAGGACATCTCAAACCCTTACAAACAACCAACAACAAACAACAAACAACAAACAACAAACAACCAACAACCAACAACAAACAACAAACAACCAACAACCAACAACCAACAACAAACAACAAACAACAAACAACCAACAACCAACAACCAACAACCAACAACCAACAACCAACAACCAACAACCAACAACCAACAACCAACAACCAACAACCAACAACCAACAACAACCTTACATGAAAATCGCCACCTGGAATGTCAACTCGATTCGCACTCGTCAAGAGCAGGTAGTGGATTGGTTGCAAACAACCAAAGTAGATGTGCTTTGTCTACAAGAAACTAAAGTGGTAGATGCCGACTTTCCGCGATCGCCTTTTGAAGAATTGGGTTATCATCTCTACATTTGCGGACAAAAAGCCTATAACGGTGTCGCTATCTTCAGCTTGCAACCCCTCCAACAGGTGAGCACTGGTTTTACCACAGTGGTGAGTGGGGATGAGGTGGGGGATTTAGACGAACAAAAGCGGGTGATTACCGGCGTGGTAGACGGTGTACGCCTAGTAAATCTTTATGTCCCTAATGGTGCTTCAGTCGGTTCTGATAAATATGACTACAAGCTTCGTTGGTTAAAGGTGCTCGGAGCATATTTGCGATCGCTTTTAGAAAAGTCACCCCAAGCTCTTTGTGTCTGTGGAGACTTTAACATCGCTCTAGAAGACCGAGATATTCATAATCCTCAGGGTAAAGACAAGCATATCATGGCTTCTCCTGCAGAACGTCAAGCGTTACAGGAAGTTTTAGCAGTAGGCTTAGCCGATGCCTTTCGTAAATTTACCACAGAAGCCGGTCACTTCAGTTGGTGGGATTATCGCCACGGTGGCTTCAGCCGCAATCGGGGTTGGCGTATTGATCATCACTACCTTACTCCTAACCTCTACGAGCAAGCTACTAGTTGTCGGATTGATACTTCACCTAGGAAACTCCCTAAACCTAGTGATCATGCTCCAGTAATCGTTGAAATATATCTTGACAAAGATTAATTTTTTTTGATAGGTTACTTTAGTGGAGAAACCGGGTTTCTTGCAAGAGACTGGGACTTCTGAGTTATCTTCACGAGAAACCCGGTTTCTGAGAACTTTAGAACCGGGCGTTACGACACGAGAAACCGGGTTTCTTGCGGTGAATAACGACTCTCATATCAGCACTTTTCCCAAGAAACCCGGTTTCTGGACTGACTCTAGGAATCAACCCAGCGAGGGAGTGCGATCGCTACCTGTGTCTGTTGCTCGGAATCATCTATAATGGAGATCGCATCGTTCTCCGGAAAAATGGAATTCTGATCTTTATGCCAAGCATTACCGCAGCCAGAGACTTCAGCTTATACGATTTAGAAACTCAGTTTAAGGTAAAACTAGCGATCGCGCCAGAGATTCTTGAAACATGGCTGCAACAGGAACCTGTGCTCGATGAAACAGAAATTACTGCCCTTCAACGCATCCAACAGCATTATTTTAATCTTGATCGCCGCCGTCCCCTCCTCAAAGATTTGGTCAAAATGGTGGTGCTTTCTCCCCTCCTTGATTTGGCAGGTTTCTACGATTGTGATTTGGAAATTAGGACTGAAGAAAAAGTCGAAATTTCTCTCAATGACCAAGATACCATCATTCGGGGTTTTATCGATATTGTCATTGTTCAGGAACAATTTTGGTTACTTGCCATCGAAACCAAACGCACGCAAATTAGCGCCAAGAGTGCTTTACCGCAAATTCTTTTTTATCTGATTAATACTCCCAATCACAATCGCCCAACTTATGGGTTAGTCACCAACGGACTTGAATTCATTTTTCTGCAACTTCCGGCTAACTCTTCCCAATGCGAGCGCTCCTATACCCTTTCCCTGGAAAAAGAAGAAGAAATTGGGCAAGTCTTGCGCGTCCTCAAATATCTGCGATCGCAACTGCCTCAATATTGCTAGGTTATATCATATCCGGTTGAATACTTATCATTAAGGCTGATGCACCGGACACAGGGACACAGGGACGCGGAGAAGTTTTTATCGTAAGCAATTAGGCGGACATGATATTAAGGGAAGATAGGGAGTTCGCTGAATCAGATCTGGTATGAGACGCGAGCAAGATGCTCGCACTACTTTATCTGTATTATCTGCTAAATGACGAAAATTACAACCAATAAAATATTCTAATGTAGGTTGGGTCGAGGCAACGAGACCCAACACAGCCCACTATGAGTGTTGGATGCAAGTATAAATTAAACAAATGCAGCTTGTTCATTAAACTCCGAGCATTTAGCAACACAATTCGTATATGACTGTTAGTAGGATGATTTAAAACGCATGGGTTACTGACTGAAACAGAGT
>JAAHGR010001399.1 GCA_010672425.1 Symploca sp. SIO2E6 | reverse complement strand
TCGAGAAGGACAACTGGATGAGGCTCAAGTCAATCAACTTGATGCCCTCATGCAAGTCTATCGACAGGGTTTAGTTCGTAAGGCTAAAGCGTTGAAGGTTGCTGTTAGTCGTGGTTTAAAACCGGCATTGAATCAATAATCATGGGTAATTATATTCCAGTAGAAATAGAAAGGCGAATTCGTTCTACTGCTCGTAATCGCTGTGGCTACTGTTTAAGTCCTCAACATTTGGTTATGGCTCGTCTAGAAATTGAGCATATTGTACCCTTGTCTAAAGGCGGTAGTAATGAAGAATCTAACTTATGGTTAGCTTGTCCTATTTGTAATCGTCATAAAAGTGATAAGACAACCGGAATTGATCCGGATACTGGAGAAGTAGTGTTCCTTTTTAACCCGCGCACTCAAGTTTGGTCAGAGCATTTTCGATGGAGTCAAGATGGTATATTCATTGTTGGTAAAACACCAATAGGTCGGGCTACAGTCAGAGTTTTACAATTGAGTGATGATCCAGATGCTTTAATCGTTCGGAGTTATTGGGTAATGGCAGGCTGGCATCCTCCTAAAGATTAGCGATCGCGAATAATTCAGATACCCGACTTCTTAAAGAAGTCGGGTATCTCCCCTACACGCAGTATCCTCTCCAAAGAGTTAGACTTTGCCAAGAGATTTTTCACCTTCTTCTAGTGGTTGTATCGGTATTTAACTGTCGGGACGAAAGTCGTTGCGCAAAACCGAGCCAAACAAAGCTAGCTTGCGAATGTGATGCTGTTGACACAGAATTGCGATCGCTTTTTGCTCGAACGTAATGGGTAATGTTCTTGGTGTAGGGGTCATGAGTTATTCATCTCCCTGATTTGTGATTTAGATTATAGCAGTTCTTTACTTTGTCGGTTGGGTGAAGCGGAGCGAAACCCAAAACAACCCTCTCCGTGTTCATTTGCCTGACTGTTTCTGTGAAGTTGGGTATCTTCCCTTAACATTAATATTGTGGGTTGACTGTAAGAGCAGCTCAAGATTCGGAATTTGTTATTGTCTTTCCTCATTAGTATATTAGAATAACCTTGTCATGATTACAGGAAAATTTATTCTTTGATGCAG
>JAAHGR010001398.1 GCA_010672425.1 Symploca sp. SIO2E6 | reverse complement strand
AGTGGTCTTGGATCAACTAGAAAAAAAAGGTAGCAACGTTGATGTTTACCGCAAATATATTGACGTTGTCAGCGGCTTACAATTAGATGTAACAGATACCGAAGGTCTAGGAGTGCGGCTGATCAGTTGGATTAAATCTGAAGAAGGAGGTCTGCGCTGGACTGGTAATATCGGTACTTTTGTAGGGATTGTCCTTGCCTCGTTTATTATTTCTCAAATCCTAGGCATACTCTTCAACCAACTATTTAGGCGATTGGGAAATGTATCCGGAACATTGCGTGAATTTGTTGTTGTACTCATCAAACGGGGAGGAGTTGTTTGTGGTGTTCTGTTGGCTCTCACTGCCTTAGAAGTCAGCTTAGGTCCTATTTTAGCCCTAGTCGGTGGTGCTAGTTTCGTGTTAGCGTTTGCACTGCAAAGTAACCTGGGTCACTTTGCTAGCGGCTTGACGCTAATGTTCTACAGACCCTTCGATGTCGGTGATGAAATCAAAATCGCTGGACTCTGGGGGTGGGTAGATTCGATTACCCTAGCGAGTACCAGAATCAAAGGCTTCGATGGTCAGATCTATACTCTTCCTAATGGTATGGTTTGGGGTGATATCATTGAAAACTTAACTACTAGTGAAAGGCGAGAGTTGGGTTTACAATTCCGCATTGGTTTTGATGAAGACTTGGCTCAGGTGCAGCAATTGCTAGTAGAAACCATGAAATCTCACCCAGGAGTTTTTGAAGAACCACCCCCCTCAACCTTTGTTTGGGGAGTTGAAGAATACTATATTAGTATTGAGGTAGATGGATGGACAAAAACAGAGGAATTTTGGGATGTCCACCAAGAAGTTCTCTGTATGATTAAGAAACGTTTTGATCAAGAAGGTATCAAATTGGCAGCGATTCCTGTACACAATATTCGCTTTCAAGAAGCACTCAGCCGCAAAACACACCAACTCTTGGCGGAAACTCCTGTAGAGCAAGAGAGTAATGAGCATTAGAGGGACAACGCCCCAAAAAGAACAAAAGAAACACAAAAATTGGCTGTGTTAGACTCTCTCTCCTGATTGAGTTATCAATAATGATTGCGAGTCATCTGAACTCGTAACTGC
>JAAHGR010001397.1 GCA_010672425.1 Symploca sp. SIO2E6 | reverse complement strand
CGCTTTCTCGATGTCAGCGACCGCGTATCCTAATCCTTATCGAAAATTCCGATATCGATATTATTCGTAGGGGCGGGTTTAGAGATAACCTAACCCATTTTACCAACAACTGTCCTACAAAACCCGCCCTGGAATATGTGAACGCATGGTTTTATTCCTTATCGAAAATTCCGATATCGACACCATTCGTAGAGGCGGGTAATGGGAAAGCCTAAACCTGCCGAAAAGGTTGTAGCTATAGTTGTCACCCCGTCAGGTTTTGGCAGGAGGAGGAGAACTTCATGTAGATTGCGAACAGGTTCTTCTTGATGATGGTTGTGAGCAGAAGAATACAGCGCTTTGCGATGTTATGAGGTACAGTAAGAAAAATCCCCCTAAATCCCCCTTAGAAAGGGGGACTTTTACTGCCCCCCTTTCTAAGCTATGCGTTAGGCACAAGTCGGTGTAATCCTTATATACCAGTCGTTCCCATGAACGGTTGCAATTTGGGTTTTTCAAGATAAGAATCCTTTTATAGCAAGGGTTTGAAAGATCAGTCTGAACAGCATAATAAGCGTTTCAGCGACTTTTGCGTAATGGATAGCTTTCTAAGGGGGGTTGGGGGGATAAAGGTGTACCACATAACAGCGAAAACTGCTGTATTTGGGGAGCAGATTGGTATCCGTTTAATCAGACTGTGGGGTATGAGTCGATCATCAATATTCGCCCTAGTGCCAATAATCGCTCAATGACAATTCAAGATTCTGCTCTTCGCAGTAGTATTAACCAAATTGTAAAGTCTTTTTTAGGTGGTGTTCAATGGCAATAAATTGGGATCTACTTAAAACCCATTATCTACAGGGTAACAGAGAAAGTCAGTTAGGAAATCTGGCATTGAATTTAATGCGGTTACATATCCTCATACGCCAAGGAAGTAATGATATTGTGGTGCAACATTTAATTCGAGAGAGTCAATTCTTTGTAGAATGGACAGTACCTACAATTAATTTAGAAACGGAGATGCAGATTGCCACGGAGTTATTGGAACTTCAGCGATCTCTCTCCCGTTGGAAGCTGAATTGGTCAGAGGTCTGGGCAAATGAAGCTGATCGAGAGCAGATCGCAAC
>JAAHGR010001396.1 GCA_010672425.1 Symploca sp. SIO2E6 | reverse complement strand
TCAGCGCAAGCTGGTGCTGCAAACAATCGCTTGTTGTTCGCATTGGGGATTAATTGAGTTAACCGGGAGATCCTGACAGGGCGGGTTTTGAGCCCAATATTTGGGTATAATGGGCGAGACTATCGCTAAACCCGCCCCTACGAATCCGCATTATTTTATTCCCAATTCTCAATTTTCCATTCTCAATTCCAATTCTTCTCTAGCAAATTCCCGCAGTTTCTCGTCTGAATCATCTTTCCAACCACGGGCAATTTCTTCTACTGCTTTATCTCGCACATTACTATTATCATCAGATTGAGCTAGTTGTTGGAGCAGGGGTAAGGTTTCCGAATTATCTTTCCAAGCACGGGCAATTTCTACTACTGCTACATGTCGCACCCATTCATATTTATCAGATTGAGCTAGTTGTCGGAGCAGGGGTAGGGTTTCAGAATCATCTTTCCAGCCACGGGCAATTTCTTCTACTGCTGTACCTCGCACATTACTATTATTATCAGATTGGGCTAGTTGTCGGAGCAGGGGTAAGGTTTCAGGGTTATCCTTCCAATTTTGAGCAATTGCTTGTACAGCAGCTTCTGGTACAAAGGGACTTGAACTAAACTGAAGACAGGATTTTAGCCAGTTTAGGGTTGTTGGGGTATCTTGCCCAACTGTAGCGATCGCACTTACAACAGCAGCAGCAGCTTCAGGCTTGAATGGATAAGGATATTCTTGTTCAACCTCTTTTTTTAGCACTTCTTGCAGTCGATTAGCAATAGGTGCGATCGCAGCTTTATTTCTAACTTCTGCAAGGCAGTTGGCTGCCAAGAGTAGGTTCAGTAACCCTTCTTTTCTAAGTACTTTTTTGTGTCTCCATCGTCTATTTCTCTGTATTGACATTTCATTAACAAACTCTCGCCGATTAATCTTCTGCTCCATCAAGTACTCAATAATTTCACCAACAAACCGAGCATCAATCATCCCTGCTATCAGCCGTAGCACTTCATGCCAAGACTCATCTTGCCAGTGCTTGCCAAATACTTCGGTTATCAGTTGTTCGATGGTAAGGGTTTGCGCCTGTTGAAACTGCCGGACATATTCCGAGGCACAGAAGTATTCTAAAAATGTCC
>JAAHGR010001395.1 GCA_010672425.1 Symploca sp. SIO2E6 | reverse complement strand
TGGCTAATTTGTACAGTGTGTAACTCCTAATTTCTTGTTTAAGTCCCATTTACTCGATTGTTATTCTCAACAATATTAAGAGATTGTTGAGCTGGCCCTGATATTCTCTTGCCTGAAGCAATTTCAAATTTGGAAAAGTGTAAAGGACAGGTGATAGTTCCTTTTTGATCATTAATTAAGCCGCAGTTAAGCCTTCCTTGTCGATGAGGACAAGCTACAGGAATAAGGTATTCTTTACCTTTTAAGTCAACGGAAAAGTGTTCTGGAATATAATCAGGAGAACTATAAAAGTTGGATTCAGTTTCAGCAGGATGACAGTTTTGCAGATCATTTCCGTTAGTTTCATTCAACCTTATCGCCTTTTCTATAGCTGCCTCAAAAGCTCTTCCAGTTACTAGGCTTGCTATTTGAACACCCTGCCAAGCTTTTGTGTAATTAATTCCAACAGATAGTTCAACTTCTCGTAGAGCCAGTAGCGCTTCCTTGGCATGAAATCGATCTATATGCATATGTTCTGTATAGTATTGATGATGCAAGATATTGAGTCTATTACAAGCGTCTGCAAAGCACTGAAAAGAGAAGGGAATTATACTTTCTAAGTAGGCTAAAGCACCTAAAAAATACGCAACACTAGAAGCTCGATTTGTCATCCAGTAAAAGATATTTAAGAAGTCGTAGCTTTCAGGGTTTAAAATATCTAGATAAGTTTCAAAATTGGTAGACATTCCCAACTCAGTAAGTAAATTGCGATAAAGATTAGAATGCAATTGCTGTAAATTACCACAGCCAAACTCATCAATAACTATTCTTAAAATGGGCATTTGAGCCTTGATAGGAAGTTTGGGAATGATTGTAAAGAAAGCTTGAGCTTCCGTTAGCCCATCAACGGCAAATTCTTGTAGAATTACGCGAAACTCCTCCAAACTCATTCGGTTAGCTACATAGTCAGCATCATCTGAAGGTGCTTCGCGCTCCTGTTTTAGTAGATTGTCGAGGGAGTCTTGAAATTCTTTTCTTGAGGAAATAATTTTTGAATGATTTGGTATGGAGTCAAAAATTTCTGCAATCCATGAACTTTCTAGTTCAGTTAGCTCTTATAAAAAGCTAACA
>JAAHGR010001394.1 GCA_010672425.1 Symploca sp. SIO2E6 | reverse complement strand
GTCTTCTGCTTCCAGTTCGTCAACTATTACGCTTCACTCTTCTACATTGCATTTTTCAAGGTTTACGTCATCTATAAAACTGCTTTATGAAGCCTTAAAGACGAGACAACGTAGGGCAAATTCCAGGCAGCGCCATGAATTTAGCCTGTTCTGGTGTAGATCACTCATAGCCAATCTACTGTATATAGGCGCACACCTACTCCATTATTAATAATATAACCCAAAACAACAGCAAATGCCAGCAAATTGCCTAATTTTGCTCATTTAAAGTCAGATTCCCTTAAAATTAATCCTAAAATCTAAAATCTAAAATCTAAAATCTCTCTGGTCAGTTTAGCAATACTCGGTGACGAGGAAAAAGGCTGGCGTCCCAGTAAGTATAAGCATAAGCTTTGGGGTTGTGGAGCTCTACTAAAATTTCCCGTGGTCAAGCTGCTAGATTATGATCTCGAAGAATTAGCACAAGACCCCAATCCATTAGCAGCGATTGTGCAGGCACACCGAATAGCACAAATTGCCAACCAGGATGTCGCTAAGGGAGTATGACGGTCCCTGGAAGGAAACCATCGCCTTCTATTTTCGTGATTTTTTGCTTTTTTTCTTTCCCTCCATCGCAGAGGATATCGAATGGGAGTTCGGCTTTGAGTTTCTGGACACGGAACTACACAAGATCAAGCGGGAAACTGAAACTGGCAACAGAGAAGCTGACACCAAATTTTGTGATATTTAGACCACAAATAAGTCAATTTACATCTATATATAAAATGTTTCATTAATTAAATATATGGCTTACAATAAACTAATTTGTATAATATAATTTAGATAAATAAGCACGAAATACAATATGTTGTTGATGACAAGAGTGAGTAAGTTAATGGTTTAGATTGTAACCCAACACCCACATTTTCCTGAGTGTTGGGTTCCGCTCTGCTGCACCCAACCTACGTTATCTTAGCTGTTGGGGAATTTAGGGATGTGAAACAGGCATCTTGCCTGTTCTTGTCTAGATCACTCATAGCCAATTTACTGTATATAGGCGCACACCTACTCCATTATTAATAATATAACCCAAAACAACAGCAAATGCTAGTAAATTGCCTAATTTTGCTC
>JAAHGR010001393.1 GCA_010672425.1 Symploca sp. SIO2E6 | reverse complement strand
TGTTGACGCGGGTGATGAATTCCGCGATCGCTAGGCGTTGGTTTTCTGGGACCTTAATCGGACAAACTGAATAAAAAACGAATTGCTGTTGTTTTTCTCTAGCATTAGCATAACAATCCCATTTGCCGTTATTTCCTTGAAATACAAGCCGTAAGCTTTTCTGTTCTTGAATAATCTGAAACTGCCATTCTTCTGAATTAAAGAAATTAACGATTATTTCAAAAATACTCTTTTCTAAATCAAGTTCCTGGGAAATTTCTGAGAAAGTATCTGCTAATTCTTCAAAGGCACTATTCATTTCAACCATAGTTTCAGCAACAACTTCTTGAGTCATTTCTGAAAAACTATTGGTTAATTCCTCAACGGTTTGGGTCATTTCTCCAATTGCTTGAGTAATGACATCTTCCGATATTCCTGAACCATTAGTATTGGCCCACTCTTTGGCAAAATTGTTCATCGCCTCATTCATTTTTTCAGGGTCAATACCATCAGGAGTAATAAAAGAGGGATTAAGATATTTCCAGAGAGTCGTGTAGTTTGTTTCACCCTGATCGTGTTTTTATTTTACTTCTAAGGCATACCAACTATAGGTAGATAATATAGGGTGTTCGGGTTGTTCTTGGCTGATTTTTTGCAGGTAAGTTGCTGCTTCTTCAGCATTGGTTGCGTTTTCTGCTAGTGTAGGTAGTAAAGCTGGGTCAAGAGTCGCTTCAATTTGAATTTCGGGTAATGGTTGAAATTTTCCGCCAGCGATAGGACTGCGAATTTCTGGTTTGAGATTGAATAAGTTTTCTGTGTTAATGCGTTGGTAAGTTTCTGGAGTAACTTGGAAGATAAGACGACACTCAGTGATTTGGTCATCCTGTTTGGTTACTGCTAGATTAACCCCAGGAATTGTTATAGTTGATTCTGAGGATTCCCATAACGTTAGTTCACTGTTCAAGTCAGAATATTTAGTTTGAATACTCATTGGTCGCGCCTATAATGAACGAATGTAACATTATAACCACCGCGCCGATCCTCGTCCAGAAAATGCTAAACGTCCGTGAGATAGGGGTATAATGTCACGATCATCACGTACTGGATTTGAGTCCCAAAGTTGATTCATATAAA
>JAAHGR010001392.1 GCA_010672425.1 Symploca sp. SIO2E6 | reverse complement strand
GAGTTGTACTTTATACTAATAATTTGTTGGTTTAGATTTTGGGTAGTGCTTTCGCTTGGGGACTTTCAGCCTGATGAATCCTGGCAACGGGATTGAAACGAAGGCGATCGCAATTTTCCTTTATTAGTTGCCATTAACATTATTTTTTGCTATCATTATTTTATAATTATAGAAGTGTGCGCTCATATATAAATGAGGGAAAAGAGGGCAAAATGAGTACTTCTATTATTGACGAAGTAATTGAACAACTGAGCATCATGCCACAGCACTTACAATGGCAGGTACTGGAATTTACTCGGACGTTGGTGAAAGTTGAAGTTCAAGGTACGACTGGGCAACAATTGCTTCGTTTTGCAGGTTCTATTCCTCGTGATGAGCTCCAATTAATGCGTGAGGCGATTGAGCAAGGTTGTGAGCAGGTAGATATCGATGAGTGGTAGATATTTGCTGGATACCAATATCATCATTGCTCTAGAGAGCAAACGAATCAGTAGTCAAAAACAACCTTGCTCAAGCCGACGAAGTTTTTCTTCCCAGCATTGCCATTGGTGAGTTGTGTTACGGCGCAAAAAAATCGGGACGCAAGCAAGCAAATCTAGCAAGAGTTGATGAGTTGGTTGCCAATAGTATAGTACTTGGGTGTGATACTGAAACTGCCCGACAATACGGTGAAGTCAAAAACCAGCTAAGGCTCAAAGGTTGTCCATTACCAGAGAATGACGTTTGGATTGCAGCTCTTGCATTACAACATCAGCTAGTTTTAGTGACACGGGATGCTCATTTTCAGGAGGTTGAGAATTTGCAAACAGTATCTTGGTGAGTATTGCCACCATGCGATCGCACTATAGTTATGGAATAAATCAAAAAGATTTAGTTGATTTTGGGCTAATGCAACCTGTATATCTCAATTTTCTAGATCAGATATTACAGGTAATGAAGATTAGTAAAGGTAATCCACAATTTGCCTGCCTATTGCTACAACCTAATTTTAAGCTACTGGATGATGAATTCGCTCAAGTTTTGCGAATCTGGGCAACAATTAACCTACTTCACATGAAGCTAATCGATGCTGAAAGCATTGCCAGAGATACAGCGCAAAGCGCTGTATCTCTGA
>JAAHGR010001391.1 GCA_010672425.1 Symploca sp. SIO2E6 | reverse complement strand
GCGATCGGCAAATAAGCTATTGCTGCATTTAAATTGTAGATTAGTACCGACGCAACGGACGCAGAGAAGTTCTTATCTGACAGTCCGTTAAAACGGACTTAAGCTATTAGCCAGGGGTTTCAACCCCTGGTGGGTTGACACATTTGTGAGATAATGTAACACAGAGCGAGCGCTACCCTAAAACCCAATTGAATAATTATATCATGACACCGACACCTGAAGACAGACTTGAAGCTTTTATTGCTCTAATCAGAGAGCAACCCACTATCTTTTCAGCCGAGAATAGATTTGATTTAGACCAACAACTAGACACATTTCCAGAAGATATTGAATCCCTCTCCAACGCTATCTCTAACTGGTGTCTAGAACACCCTGACATTTTTATGGCTTTAAGAGAGAAGCTAAATATCATGTCTGATTCAACACATGGAAACTTCAGGGGAGATATCATGCTTGATTCAAAACCTGAAGACGACAGGGGTTCTGCAGAATCCAATCCCAAACCTAAACCTGAAGACTACAAAAAACCCATCAAAAATCGGATACGGGACAGTTTCCCCAAAACCACCCAAGAGACAAAACCATCAGACTCTAACAAATGAACCAGACACCTACCACATGGAAGGTACAAAATCCTTGCCTCACCCTCTACGCCTTTCAACTACGCCAAAGTGTGAGCCAAGGCAACCAAGAGGTGATGGAAAATGCTGATCAACTGTGGGAACAATGTGTTACCTTTGGTGAACAGCGCCAGATCCTGATCCTCAAATCCCTCAAAACAGAACTTCGCTGCTACACTTACGATCGCAAACAATCTAAGTACTGCTACAATCCCAATAATGAGGCTCAAGAAGTAACAGCAGAAGAGAAACTGGATCCAGATGATTGCCTGGAATTAATCAGGAAAGACCCTAAATCAAATCAGGCACGTCAGCTGCGTTTTCACACTGAACCCGATAAGGATGGTTTGCGCCTGAGTGGAGAAATTTATCCCCTGCGCATCCACGATACCTATGCCCTTGACTTAACCTTACGTTACCGAGAAACTGTAGATCTCATTAAACTAAGTCAACTCAATCCCACTAACCACATCCAAGCATCCCTAGGACAAACA
>JAAHGR010001390.1 GCA_010672425.1 Symploca sp. SIO2E6 | reverse complement strand
CGAGATCTACTAATCTTTACTAAGACGCGATCGCCTTCGGCACCAGCTTGCGCTGATCGCAAATCTAGCTCCCTAAAATTACACTTTGCACCGCACCATTGCTTATAGTTTTGCTTGCATTACCAACCGTAGTAGAATGTAGGGTGTATATACCCAACGAGGATGCTACGCTGAGAGCTATGCGATCGCGTCAAAATACGAGGGACAAGAATTTTTGTAGGTCAACACTTATGAATGCTAAACCTGGACTGGGCATTCGAGAATTACTCTCAGAAAAGCGAGAAGAAATTCTGGCGATCGCGGCAAATCACGGCGCATTTAATGTTAGAGTTTTTGGTTCAGTTGCACGAGGAGAAGCTGACGAAGACAGCGATATCGATTTCTTAATCGATTGTGATTACACTCTGGTGAGTCCTTGGTTCCCTGGAGGTTTAATTTTGGATTTGGAGCAGCTTTTGGGACGTAAAGTTGATGTAGCAACGAAAGCCGCCTTAAAGGAACGGATTCGTGAACGAGTGCTACAAGAGGCTATTGTATTATGAGGGATGATGGAGAAAGATTGCAGGATATTTTAGAGGCTATCGCGCAAGTGGAAAAATATTCCGTTCGAGGTCGCCAAGTTTTCGATCAAGATGAATTAGTACAGGTTTGGATTGTTCATCATTTACAAATTATTGGAGAAGCTGCCAATTCTTTGTCATCGGAATTGATAACGCGATACTCTAGGATTCCTTGGGCACAAATTGTGGCTTTTAGAAATTTATTAGTTCACGAATATTTTCGGGTTGATTTAGATGCTGTTTGGACAATTGTACAGCGAAATTTACCAGATCTCAAAAATCAAATCAAGGCTATTATTGCAGAAAGGTGAACTTTTCACTACAAAATCTGCTTCTTTGCGCGATCGCTTAACCAATCTTTACCAAGACGCAATCGCAAATCTAGTGGGAGCATCTTGCTCCCTAATCGAAGCCTGTTCCAGAATTTGGTTCTTCACAGAGCAACAACCCGCGTGCGAGCCTGTGAATCGGATAATGGTGTTGTTTTTACTACAATTTCGACATCTTGATCAAAAGCGTTTAAGAAACGAAACAGGTGCATAATCGAAAAACCGG
>JAAHGR010000139.1 GCA_010672425.1 Symploca sp. SIO2E6 | reverse complement strand
CCAGATGATCCTGTGGAAAATATTCAACAACCCCTGCTAGCGGCAGCACTAACTGATGCCTTGGGAGCCGCAGGAAAAATCCAACCTCAAATGCTCATTGGCTCTAATTTTGCCATAGTTGCCACAGTCAACCAAAAAATTCAACTCAAGGCTCCCGACTGGTTTTATGTACCTCAAGTACAACCAGTAGCACCTGGAATAATTCGCCGTAGCTACACTCCTTATGTAGAAGGTGCAGGGGTAGCCGTAGTGATGGAGTTCCTCTCGGAGACAGACTCCGGAGAGCTTTCAATACGTTCAACTCCCCCTTACGGTAAACTCTACTTCTATGAGCAAATTCTGCAAGTTCCCACCTATATAACTTACGATCCTTACGAATTGAGTTTGGAAGTGCGGTACTTACAGCAGGGAAAATATATCTTGCACTCAGCTGACAAAAATGGACGCTGCTGGATTCCGGAGTTAGGACTATTTGTAGGGATGTGGCAGGGAAAGCGACTTGAGCAAAGGATGAACTGGCTGAGGTGGTGGGACCAGGAAGGGAATTTGTTGTTGTGGAGTAGTGAACAAACTCAACAAGAACATCAACGTGCTGAGCAAGAGTCTCAACGTGCTGAGCAAGAGTCTCAACGTGCTCAAAAAGAGTCTCAACGTGCTCAAAAAGAGTCTCAACGTGCTCAACAGGAGCGTCAACGCGCTGAAATGCTAGCAGCTAAATTGCGTGAATTAGGTGTCGATCCAGAGCAGCTCCTATGAACCCAGGATAATCATACCAAATCTTGGAATAGCATTGGGCGGGTTTTGAGTGGCATATTCGGGTAAAATGGCTTAAGTTATCACGCTTACCTGCCCCTAGAGCAGTAGTGAAATTTTTTCATCGGGACTGCCTTATTGCGAACAAAGTGTTAAGTATTCAACCGAACTTGATATAAGATCTCAGATATGGCAACAGAATTCCACTACCCAGATATTGCGACTAAAGCTATATCAGGTATCTTATCGGAACAACGCTCCCCCTATGCCAAAAGAAAATTTGGTTTGAGCGAGGTACAGCAACCGATTATTGAGGCTTCCTCGGAAGTACGACGTATTATTGAACGGGTATTGCAGGCAGAAAAAGATAAACTCTACTTAAAAGTTCCCCGTAATATTAATGATGACATCTTGAGAATCATCAAAGAAGAAGTGCAATAGACGTATCCGAAAAAGAATCTGAAACCCTTGTCCTATCTATGTGAAAACCTAATTTCCACCAGAGGTCTAATGAAATTAATGTCACTCAAACTCTGTAACTTTCGCCAATTTTATGGCAAAACCCCAGAGATTGTTTTGGCAAATGGGGAAAAAAATACCACGATTGTTCATGGTAATAATGGTGCTGGCAAAACTACCTTACTAAATGCTTTCACTTGGGTGTTGTATGAAAAATTTAGTGCCGCTTTTGCTTCGGAAGAGCGATTGGTTAATAAACGAGCAATTGCTGAAGCGCCTCTCCAAGAACCAGTAGAATGCTGGGCAGAAATCGGATTTGAGCATCACAATAAACGTTATCAAGTCAAGCGTCTGTGCCGTGCTTACAAAACTACCACAACCATTGAGCAATCCCCCAGTGAATTATACCTACAGATAGCAGGAGATGATGGCCGCTGGTTACTACCGCAGCAATTACCAGAGGATATTATCGGTCGCATTCTACCAGCTAGCTTGCATCAATACTTCTTTTTTGATGGGGAACGGATTGAGCAGATTGTGCGTTCTGATAAAAAGTCGGAAATTGCTGAAGCAACTAAGACTTTACTGGGAGTAGAAGTACTCAATCGCTCGATTAAGCATTTGAAAGAAGCGAAGAAATCTCTCGAAGCCGAGTTGGCTTTGATTGGAGATTCCCAAACTAAACAGTTGTTAAAAGAAAAACAACAGCTTGAACAACAAAGTAAAGAACTCTGGGAACGTCAACAAGAAGTTGAGGAAGAATTAGCACACCAGGCTCAGTCAAAGAAAACTATTGGTAAGCGCTTATTAGAATACAGTGGCGCCCAAGAGTTGCAACAACTGCGAGATGAACTAGAATCCCAAGAAAAAGTGATTCGCCAACAGCTAAAAGAGGCCAAGGAAACCCTAAAACAAGCTATATCCACCAAGGGTTATACAGTTTTACTCACAAAAGCCACAGTGCAATTTCGCGAGATTATGGATAACCTGCGGCAGCAAGGGGAATTACCGATTGGTATCAAGCGGCAATTTGTGAGAGACTTACTCCATCAGCAACGGTGTATCTGTGGTACAGAATTAATTGCGGGAACCGATGTCCATCAGCAGGTACAAAGTTGGATGGATCGAGCCGGAGTTGCCGATGTGGAAGAAACAGCGATTCGGATGAATATTCAGTTAGATGAACTTGACAAGCAAATACCCGATTTTTGGCAAGAAATTGACAAACAACAAGGAAATATTGCTCAAGGTAGAACCGAACTTTCTCGCATTGAGACGCAACTAGATGATATTAATCGTAAATTGAGGAATTTTCCAGATGCAGATATTAGTCAATTACAAAAAGATTTAGACGAAGCAGAAGCAATCTCTCAAGAATTTACCTTAGAAAAAGGGGCAAATCAGCAGCAAATCGAACAATTAGGAGCTGATATTGAAGCAAAAATTAAGCAGATTGCCCAGCATGAAATGAATAGCCAGAAAGAAGCTTTAGCTCAACGACGTATTGCTGCGGCTCAAGATGCCATTGAGCGACTAACCCAGGTAAGAATTCGTCTCAATCAACAGTTTCGCTCTTCCCTAGAAAAGCGAGTTCAGGAAATATTTGCTTCTATTTCCTTTACTCCCTACATACCAAAGTTGACTGAAACCTACGAATTGCAGTTGACAGAACATACAGCAGGTACAGAGACATTAGTTGCTGCTTCCACCGGGGAAAACCAGATTCTCAGTCTCTCCTTTATTGGTGGCATTATTGACCGAGTCAGGGAATGGATTCAGGAAAATGCCCTTATGGGACTCGATAGTAGCACCTTCCCCATTGTTATGGATTCTCCCTTTGGAAGTTTAGATGAAATCTACCGCCGACAAATAGCCAAGGTACTTCCTAATTTGGCGAATCAACTGGTGGTTTTAGTCACCAAGACCCAGTGGCGGGGAGAAGTACAAGAGGAGATAGCAAAGCACATTGGTAGGGAATATGTACTTACCTATCATTCTTCTAAGCCTGATTGTGAGGAAGACGCTATCGAGTTAGGGGGAGTATACTACCCCTTGGTGCAGCAAAGCTGTAATCAGTTTGAGTATACTGAGATTGTAGAAGTGGAGTATGATTTCTAGTATAAGGAGGCAGAAGGCTCCAAGGCAGGAGGCAGGAGGCAGTCCCGATGAAAAAAATTTCACCACCATGCATGAAAATTCCTTTCTCCACGTCCGGTGCGTCACCGCGTCCGGTGCGTCCCCACATCTGTACTAATTAATAACGCTTCTTGCGTCTTCTGGCGATCGCTTTTCGCTTCTTTTTTTCTTGAGGAGTTTCAAAGTGACGAAGTCGCTTCATATCAGCGAAAATTCCGGCTTTGGAAACCTCACGCCTAAACCGACGCAGGGCAGATTCAATTTCTTCGTTTTCGCCAACAGTTACTTGTGTCATTTTGTTTACTCCTGTACTTGGGTAGATAATTAATTAATTGTACTTGATCCAGGTTAGTCATCATTGAGGTTAGCAACCCCCTTTTTGGGTAAACCACAAAAAATCCTCTACCAGACTTGCCTGATAAAGATTAGGGGAACTCCAAGAAATAAATTGTGCCAATTTTCGGACTTGTTTTACTCCCCCAGCCTACAGTTATGTATGCTGAGTTTGGTATTATACATCAATCATGACCAATATTCTCATACATGAAACTTTTCAGGAAACAATCCAGGGAGAAGGCTACTGGACGGGGACACCAGCGGACTTTATTCGGTTGGCAGGGTGTCCAGTGAGATGCCCTTGGTGTGACACGGGATATTCAGATGGTGGAGTTGGCTTGCCACGTCTGACGAGAAGTTTTGAAGAACTTATAGCTCAATTGCGCTCTCCTTATGTCGTGATTACAGGAGGTGAACCTTTTCTGCATCCACAACTACCGGAGTTAGTTGCAGCGATTGGAGCCACCGGTAGAAAAGTGTCTATAGAAACTTCTGGAACTTTTTGGCGAGAGGTGCCCCAATGGGTGTGGGTGACTCTCAGTCCCAAAGAACATGTCAGTCCTCAGTATCTAGTCAAGCCACGTATGTGGCAGCGAGCCAACGAGATTAAACTGGTCATCGCCACTGGTTCAGAGTTGGACTTTTATGCCCAACACCTACTCTTAGAAGAAGACATACCTGTATTTCTTCAACCAGAATGGTCTCAAAATACTTATACAGTTCCCTTGGTTTTAGAGCTACTCAGAAAGTTTCCTAGATATAGGCTCTCTCTTCAGTTGCACAAATACATTGGTGTGCCTTGAATTAGGTGTTAGGTGTTAGGTGTTAGGTGTTAGGTGTTAGGTGGTAGGTGGTAGGTATTAGGTATGGCGTTTCTACACGAGTTATCAACCTATATAGGGTCTGCTGAATAAGTCAAATGGTGACGAAAAGGCAGAAGGCTCCAGGGCAGAGGGCAGAAGGAAGAAAGAAGGAAGAAGGTTATTCCGTGTTAAGGTGCAAGGTTTTTGTATTGATGACCTCAAAAACCTTGTACTTTTTTGCAAAAAAATGATTAAAACCCCTGTCTGGTATGGCTTTCACACTTATGCAGCAAGCCCTATATATTCTTTTTCTTAAGAAAAAAAATCCATATTTATCTTCCTGTCCTCTATGCCCAATTCCCAATTCCCAATTCCCAATTCCCTAATTCTCTACCCGATAACCTAAATCTGCCAACAGGAGACGAGATTGACGCCATTTGGGCTGTACTTTGACAAATAGTTCTAGATAAACTTTACCAGCAATTAACTTTTGGATTTGTTGACGGGCAGCACTACCAATTTCTTTAAGCATACTGCCCTTCTTGCCAATTACAATTCCTTTTTGGGACTCTCTTTCCACATGGATAGTTGCCAGAATGCGGGTAATCTTTGACTCTTCTTCCACTACATCAATAGTAATTGCTACTGAATGGGGTACTTCCTGGCGAGTTAGGAGTAAAATTTGCTCCCGAATCAATTCCCCCATAATAAAACGTTCTGGTTGGTCTGTTACTAAGTCTGGAGGATAGTAGTAAGGCCCGGGTTCTAGCTTGTCGATTAATTGTTGCTGCAAAGTTTCTAAGTTATCGCCAGTGAGAGCAGAAAATTTAGTTACTTGCCAATTTTGGGAAGCAGCTAGTTGACGGTAACTTTCATCAAGGGATGGGGAGGTTTGTAGATCCGATTTATTAATACCTAGAATTACAGGCGTCTGGCTACGCTGGAGCAACTCAACTATAAAGCGATCGCCTCCTCCTGCTTCTACTGCTCCATCTACCACCAACAGTACCACATCCACCGATTCAATACCAATCCGCGCATTTTGTACCAACACCTTGCCTAGTTGGTGATGGGGTTTGTGAATTCCGGGGGTATCCACAAAAATTAACTGTGCTGCTGCTGTAGTGAGAATACCTCGTAGGCGATTGCGGGTTGTCTGTGCCACTGGGGAAGTAATGGCAACTTTTTGTCCCACTAATTGATTCATTAAGGTAGACTTGCCCACATTAGGGCGTCCGACAATACCAATAAAGCCAGATTTAAATCCCTCTGGTGCGACGGGAATGCTCACTCCTACTGATGATTCGAGGAACTCTACTTCTGGATGCTGGTCTGTTAAATCGCTTTTGGTCTTTTCTGACATAACGGATGAGATTTTAGATAATCCTGGTGGGTTTTGCTCACAATATTTGGGTAAGATAGTCTAGGTTATCCCTAAACCCGCCCCTACGATAGTTACAACTGTAAGAATTGAGTATTTCTTTGGTGTCGTAGGCGATCACTTTTTCCTAGAAATCTTGAATTGGTTGTAGTTTTGCTCATTTTTGTCTATAATTTAGATAATGGAATAGGTGTGCGCCTGTAGGGTATGAGCTACTTTTCATCGGGACTGCCTTCTGACTTGAAAAGAGACGCACCAGAAAAGAATTTTAATGCATGGTGGTAAAATTTTTTCATCGTGACTGCCTTCTTTCGAGGAATACGTAATGAGTGAAAAAAAGAATGTCCAACAAAAGATGGACGACACCTCTAAGGATTTGTCCACAGTGCTAATAATCTGGTTATTTTTTCTGTTGTCCTTAGTGTTTCTAAAATACTCGGTTCCCTTGAGTATCCTGCTTGGTGTTATCGGTGGATTAGCAGGCAGTATGGTGCTTAAATGGTGGAGTAGTTCCGACGAACCCCTTAAACCAGAACAAAAGGAGGAATTCGATCCCAGCGAAAGGCTTACCAAATGGACTGGTACAGGTTCCCTCAGAAATGCTAGAAGAAAGAAGAGATTTTAAGCTGTTCTTGAAATCCTGTTCATGTCTTAACTCCGAACTTGCCGTTAGGCACTTATTACTTGTTACTTCAAAAATTGACGATGAGTTTGATCTCAACACCAATTCCTGAATCGAAGCCAAAGGGTATTGAACCAGTGATTCCTCTCAGAGGCGTTAGCTGGCAAACCTATAGAGCACTAATGGCTGAGGTGGGAGATGACAGGGGATGGAGGATTGCTTATGAGTTGGGAGTCTTAGAATTGAGGATGCCAGTATTAAAACATGAAGCACCAAAAAGGTTACTGGAGAATTTTATTGAAACGGTGGCTGATGAATTGGAGATGGAAATTTTAGAAGCTGGTGCGCTAACTCTGGAAAGAGAAGATTTGAGTCGTGCGATTGAGCCTGATAGTTGTTTTTATGTGCAAAATGAGCGCAGGGTGCGGGGAAAAGAGGAAATTAAGTTACCTGACGACCCACCTCCTGATTTAGCGATTGAATCGGACTATACCAGTTCTTCTTTAAATAAGTTAAGTATTTATGCTTTTTTGGGTGTACCTGAATTATGGCGATATCACAAGGGGAAATTATTGGTTTATCAGTTAGTCAAGGATAGTTATCAGCTTTCTGAGAGTAGTTTGGTGTTTCCTTGTTTGCCAGTTGCCGAAATTGCACCACTGATTGATCAAAGTAAGGAAATTGGACAAAGGGCTGTTGTGCGTTTGTTTAGGAAGAGAATTAGAGAGATTTTGCTGACGGGGTGAAAGCCTTAGAAAAGTAGGTTGGGTTAGGGTGAACGAAATTTTGGTTGGGATTTCTCTTCTCCTCGTCTCCGCGTCCGGTGCGTCTGCTTCTTGATTGTTCCCCCAACCCTTTTTTCGCTCACCCGTTGGGTTAAGCGAAGTAGGGTGGGCACTGCCTGAGGGAACTAAGCCAGATCCTGGTTACAGTAAATTTCGACTTTCGGAGCAAATTCCTAAGAATTATGCCAAATTGGTAAAAGTATTGCCAATTGATAGAAAGAATTCTAGGGTCAAATCAATTATGCCAGTTCGCCTCATCAACAGTCGTTATGCTCTGTCTCCCAAATCTTACTCAGGTGGTATGGCTGATGTCTATCGGGCAAGAGACTATGATGATCCAGAGGAACGGCAAGTTGCGGTAAAGTTATTCACGCATGGGCAAATTGAGGCAGATATTATCGCCGAGTCCTTTAGACGGGAAACCCAGGCACTCAAGGAATTGAAACATCCCAGAATTGTGGAACTCCTCGACTCAGGTAAGGATGAAGGCACAGGTGAGCATTTCCTTGTCCTTGAGTGGATGGAAAAGGATCTAACAGCACTTCTGAAAGAATCTCCACCGGATGGGTGGGACTCATTTTGGCAAGCAGTAGCTTTGCCGATACTAGAAGCTCTTGCTTTCTCTCATAATCGTAGCTGTGTTCACCGAGATATCAAACCCAGCAATATTTTAATTACTGGGGATGGCAAACTCAAACTTGCTGACTTTGGCATCTCTAAGCTGAAAAGCTACCTACAACCCAGTGTTACCCTCAGGGAGTTTGTTTCTCGTCCTTTCACTCCTCCAGAGGAAGACGATGGTTCCTATACTTACACCCGTGATGTCTTCAGCTTTGGTGTGTTGGTGCTTAAGTGCCTAACCAATGTAGAGCTTGTCAACTACGATAATATTCGTAATGCGATCGCAGTGTTTCAGGCTCCGGAGCCAATTATTGATCTTATCGAACGTTCTGTTTCCCTTGACCCGGCAGAACGTCCGGCAAATGCAGAAGTTCTTCTAGCACAACTCCAAGCTATTCAAGGAACCCAAGCCACAGTCGGAGCAACGAAGAAAAGTGCTTGCTACCTTAAACTTACACCCAAATGCTTACATCGACTTCAGAATGAACTGGGGATTTATGCCCAAGTTGAAACTGAGAATACAATTCTTAGGGATCTTAATGATGAATGTGGCAGTGGGATTCGTCCTTATAAATTTAAAGACAAAAATCCTGACAAGCCAGACAGGGAAGACCACTATGAAATTTATGGTGTTTCCTACCGCTATCACGTCAAGGTAGATGAAAAGCGACGAAACTGCTTAATTTTTTTCAATGCTTGGTCTGTGTCCCCCTCACTACTCGAACAGCGTCGAGAGCAGGCTTGTACTTTACCTTATGAGTTCAAATTTGGCAATCCACTAAATGTAGATCAAGCAACGGAAGTTATTCGAGAATTACAAGATGCAGTTATAGAGCATGAAGCAAATCTAAGAGAACAAGCAGAAGAGGAACAAAAGCAGCGGTTATTTCGCATTTGGAGTGATATCCTCAGAGCAAAGAAAGATTGGGAAGAAAAGCGCGAGACACCGATTCGGTACAAAGGCGTTAGCTACAAGGGTAACCGTGCTTTCTTTGAAGTTGAATCTCTTCCCGATAACAATATTATTGGACAACCTCGTCGTGTAACTAACTCCAGAGGCTCTAGGATAGTCAGTGGAGAAGTTGAGGAAATTAAGGATGATCAATTAACCCTCTATATTAGAGATGGAACTCCTGAGCGATTACCAAAATCTGGAAAGCTAAGCTTTGATATTCGTGCGGCTGAGGTTGCCATCAATCGACAGAAAGCGGCTGTGGATGCAGTGCGATTTGACCGTGCAGTTCGTGCAGATTTACGAAATTTACTAGTTAACCCACCAGAAGTTCGTCCTCCAAAGTTAAATAATAAGATAGAATTTACTCAGCAACTCAACTTCTCACAACAGGAAGTTGTTAAAGCGGCACTCTCAACCAAAGATTTTCTGATTGTTCAAGGGCCACCAGGTACGGGTAAAACAACATTTATTACAGAAGTTATTCTCCAAACTATTCAGCAAAATCTTCAAGCGCGAATTCTGCTTAGTTCACAAACTCATGTAGCATTAGATAATGCCCTGGAAAGAATTCAAGCAAAACATCCTCATTTAAAACTGGTGCGGATTGGCAACCACGAACGGGTATCAGAAACAGTTCATTTACTCTTGCTAGATGAGCAGATGAATCAGTGGAGAGAAGAAGTTATGACTAGGGGACAGCAGTTTATTGCTGATTGGTCATCACAAAGGGGTATTGCTCCCAATGACAGCGATATGGCAACTCTATTTCAAGAATTGAAGAATACGGCGATAAAACTTAAGACTCTGAAGGAAGAAATTGAAATTTGGCAGCAAGATTTATATGAGATTTGTCCCACTGCCTATGATGCAGAAAAGAAAAAGACACCGGCAACCCAAAATATACCCAAGGATAGATTAGAAGAATTCCAAAGTATTGAGGAAGAAGTTGACCGTTTGCGTGAGCAGTCAAAACAGTCTCGCAAGGAGCAAAAGAAAACAGCCAAACGCTTACATGAGCTAAGTAACTTTTCAGAAGATGAATTATTAAGAATGTCAGTTGAGGATCTAGATGGTTATGCCAGCATCTTGATTGATGACTCCAAGAGTTCTGAGGCAAAGATGCTGCAAAAATTACTCAGTATTCAGACTCAATGGTTTGAGCAGTTTGGTCGTAATGACAGTTTCACTACTCCTTTCGAAACAGTATTGAACAAAGCAAGGATGATGAAGAAAAGCTCATTCTTGAACAGCAACTTCAAGAGGCACAACAGCAAATAAGAGAAAAGGTGATGAGTCCGTGTAGTTCCAACGATTGTGAGTGCGATCGTTAACAGGGAACTCAGAATCGGGTGAGGAGAGAAAAGGTGATGAGTCCGTGTAGTTCCAGCGATTGTGAGTGCGATCGTTAACAGGGAACTCAGAATCGGATGAGGAGAGAAAAGGTGATGAGTCCGTCTAGTTCCAGCGATTGTGAGTGCGATCATTAACAGGGAACTCAGAATCGGATGAGGAGAGAAAAGGTGATGAGTCCGTCTAGTTCCAGCGATTGTGAGTGTGATCGTTAACAGGGAACTCAGAATTGGGTGAGGAGAGAAAAGGTGATGAGAGAGTGTAGTTCCAACGATTGTGAGTGCGATCGTTAACAGGGAACTCAGAATCGGATGAGGAGAGAAAAGGTGATGAGAGAGTGTAGTTCCAGCGATTGTGAGTGCGATCATTAACAGGGAACTCAGAATCGGATGAGGAGAGAAAAGGTGATGAGTCCGTGTAGTTCCAGCGATTGTGAGTGCGATCGTTAACAGGGAACTCAGAATCGGATGAGGAGAGAAAAGGTGATGAGTCCGTGTAGTTCCAGCGATTGTGAGTGCGATCATTAACAGGGAACTCAGAATCGGATGAGGAGAGAAAAGGTGATGAGTCCGTGTAGTTCCAGCGATTGTGAGTGTGATCGTTAACAGGGAACTCAGAATTGGGTGAGGAGAGAAAAGGTGATGAGAGAGTGTAGTTCCAACGATTGTGAGTGCGATCGTTAACAGGGAACTCAGAATTGGGTGAGGAGAGAAAAGGTGATGAGAGAGTGTAGTTCCAACGATTGTGAGTGCGATCGTTAACAGGGAACTCAGAATCTGGTAGTATGGGATTGATGAAAAAGTTGTGCCAAACCTCTTTAGAGGAAATACCGCAATCCCAAACAACGTCAAGCGTGGTTGTGGGTTGCGGTAGCGCCGCTAGTCACATTTTTTGAAATAGCCCTAACTCGTTGCACTCAAGCGGCTAAGAATTTATTGGGGGAGAATTTTTCGGGTATTTTGACCTCAGACCGTCATGGAGCATACAACTGGGTAGAGATAGAGAGTCGTCAATTGTGTTGGGCACATTATATGCGGGAATTTATCAAAATCTCCGAACGTCCTGGAATATCTCAAGAGCTGGGAACAGCGTTAGTCAAACAGCAAGAAAAATTATTTGAACTGTGGCATCGGGTACGAGATGGAACTTTGGCTCGCTGTGATTTTGTCGAGTTGATTCAAGATATTCGCATCCTTATCAAAGCGAAGTTGCAAGAAGCCGCCGATTACCAAATAGGAGCGAAGGAAAAAACTCCTTTAGCCAAGACAGTTCGTACTTGTCGCCAATTACTCAAAGTCGAACCGGCAATGTGGCTGTTTGTTACTACCATTGGTGTGGAGCCAACGAATAATGCGGCGGAAAGAGCGATTCGTCCCGCTGTAATCTGGCGACGTACCAGTTTTGGTTGCCAAACTCAGACTGGTAGTACTTTTGTTGCCAGAATGTTGACGGTAGTTACCACCCTCAAGTCTCAGCAGCGAAATGTTCTGGAATTTTTAGCACAAGCTGTTGTTGCGGCTCGTGAGGGCAAACAAGCTCCTTGTTTACTCCCACAGGTTGGTATTTGTTCTGAGGAAGAAGACTTGTTGAAAGCTGTTTAATTGTAGGCGCTCAGCGTAGGGTCGCCTACGCCAGTTGCTCAAAGCAATTGCACTTCTGGGATTATTGATCGCACTTGTGGGAAAATGAGCGCACTTGCGGAGTTTACCCTCACAGTCTTGAGAGACCCAAGTTAGTCTAAACTCCAGTGTTAATGATCGCACTCACAATCGCTGGAACTACACGGACTCATCACCTTTTCTCTCCTCACCCGATTCTGAGTTCCTTGTTAACGATCGCACTCACAATCGTTGGAACTACACTCTCTCATCACCTTTTCTCTCCTCACCCGATTCTGAGTTCCCTGTTAACGATCGCACTCACAATCGTTGGAACTACACTCTCTCATCACCTTTTCTCTCCTCACCCGATTCTGACTCCCATCTGGCTAGCATGTTGATGAGCGCATTTCGACCCCCCTGAACGGTTACCTTTCCTTTAAAGGTGACCCCCATCGCACCTTCCGGGATGAGCGAGGGACACTCGTATCTGATTCTCAAAAGATTAATGAGCTATTTGATGACCTGGCAGAGAGATTTTTTTTTCAAGTGGGAAGTGGATCGCATATTCCAGGGCAAAGGAGAAAAAACAGCTTAACTTACTGGTAGAATCCCTACATGTTCTATATAAGCATACCAATTCCAACCAAAGCCCTTGAATTCAATATCTTTGAGGGCACATTTCACATGCCAGTCTTCAATGGGTAAAGTAACCCGATTATAAGAATCTGGCTTATTGGTCAACAGTACCAACTCCGTTCCTGCTGGTATGACCTGCTTATAACTTTCGTCGAGCCAACGAGAGTCAATTGGTTTTTGCTTAATCACTGTATCTCTATTAGAGACCAGTTTGACTAAACCCTGTTGATACCAAATATTGCTCCAACTAACAGTAAGGGTGATGGAATTGCTTTCGTAGGGACCAGGAACTGTTTCACTAACAGTCTTGACATATCTTAGAGGTTCCTTAATTATCGCGATATGTGGCTCATAGGCATACCAGCTACTCCTATAACCTTTAAATTCAAGCTCCTTGAGACTGAATCTGATGTGGTCACCTTCTATGCCATAGGACTGAAGAACCAAGAGAGTACCTACAGGAATGTCTTGCTTTAAGTAGCTAGGCAGTTGGCTCGATTGAATCGGTTCTTGCTTAATAACTGTGTTTTGTGTAAAGAGAATTCGTACTGGATTGGCCATTGTGGATTGTTATCTGATACTTTAGATAGATTGTGCAAATAGCTGTTACCGTGTTACTAAGTACTTCCCATTCCCCATTCCCTAATGTCATAGACCTTTAACATCATGCTATACTTTTTATCCAATACTGCCACGCTTGCGAGCTTCTTTATAAGATATACCTACATTTCTTAAACCAACACGAATCATCTGTTGTTCTAACAGAGCAAAGAAGCGAGTGCGATCGCCTCCTCGAACTACTGCCTGATTGTGAGCTTCTGCCAAGGCAACCGGATAACCATAACCTTTGTTCACCTGAGTCAAGGTTAAACTCAAGGCTTGATTGAACAAAGATGAGTTTCGAGCTACCCATTCTGGTACTTCGATCCGAGCAACTTCCGTTCCTACATGGACATAGCAAAAGTAGATACGATGGTCTTCGTACAAGTCAAGAATCTTGACAGAAGAACGAAACAGAGGACTACGCTGTCCTGGTTGTAACAGATTACCCCACAATAGACGATCTCGCAGAGGATCAACTACCTGGCAGGGTAACTTGTCTTTGATACTACTACAATGAGTCATGCAATCATGACTCGGCTGGGTACAAGCTTGCAGCCGCAGGAAGTTAATTGCTTCGGTGCTGCGAGAA
>JAAHGR010001389.1 GCA_010672425.1 Symploca sp. SIO2E6 | reverse complement strand
CAATACAACAGAGTTAGATGCTTGGCTTGATGAGTATAGTCTGGGAGAAATTTGGGAGAAAAATATTACTGGGGGAGGTCCACATTAATGGCACGCTTGTACCTATTTGCCGAAGGACAAACTGAGCAGACATTCGCTGACAATTTGCTCAAACAGGAATTAGCTCGACATCAAGTGTACATGCACAATCCGATACTTATTGCTCATGCAAAAAAGAAAGGTCGAACACATCGAGGTGGCGGTCGTAAGTATGCACCGATGAAGAATGATATCATACGTTTTCTGAAACAAGAGAAGAAGGAAGATGTGTTTTTCACAACTATGATTGATTTGTATGCTATCCATCCTGATTTCCCAAGATTAGTTGAGTCTGAGAGTATGGGCCAAGATCCTCTACAGCGAGTTGAATTTTTAGAGCAATGCTTTGCAGAAGATATTGGTGATCATCGATTTATTCCTTACATTCAGTTGCATGAATATGAGGCATACCTTTTTTCTGATCCAACGTGTTTTAAGTATCTGGATACTGAACGGACAAAAGAGATTGAAACTCTCCAGGCTATTGCTAGTCAATATCAAACACCTGAGTTAATCAATGATGGGCAGGAAACTGCTCCTAGCAAACGCATCATAGCCCAGTTTCCTGATTATGGGAAAGCGAAGTCTACATTTGGACCACAGTTAGCTGAACGAATTGGATTGCAAAAAATTAGGAGTAAATGTGAACATTTTAATAGATGGCTGTCACGACTTGAATCTTTAAATAAAGCGGATTTGGAGAATGGAAAATGAACCACAAAGGCACAGAGGACACAAAGGAAGAAAAGAAGATTATCCATAATTTCTTAGATATTTATCATAATTGGCGACTCATAGGTAGTACAAAGTTACCACCTTTAGATATTGACTGGAAAGACCCAAGTCTAAAAGTTATTGATATTCAGTCGCTAGCAGGAAAAATTAAAACTGCTCTTCATGCATCGTCTCCCACATTTACTTCTACCCAATTTGCCTTGGAGATGATTGAAGGGGTACAAAAAGTCAGATTTTCGAGAAGTTCATCCTAGCATTAGATTGGTGGGACTGGCATCTTGCCAGTAGCAGGTGGTAGTGGCG
>JAAHGR010001388.1 GCA_010672425.1 Symploca sp. SIO2E6 | reverse complement strand
ATAAAAAGATGACTCAAACACTGACTAAGACTGCTTTACCACCTCCATTCCCTGACCATACTCAACTACCAGAATCAGATGGGACATTTGTGTTCGCGGAGCGTGCCGTAGGCAAAAATTTTCAGGAACATCCTCAAAGCTTAATTCTGACAGATTCCATTAGTTCAACCTTGCAACGGCTGCATCCAGATGGGCAATATTGCATTGGACAAGATTGTGGTATCTATTGGCGAGAAACTGACCCTCCAGAGAAGGGAGCCGAAGCACCAGACTGGTTCTATGTGCCAAATGTGCCACCCAGATTAGATGGTGACATCCGCCGTTCCTATGTACTGTGGCGGGAATATATCAAACCCTTTATCGCTCTAGAGTTTGCCTCTGGTGACGGTAGCACAGAGCGAGACAAAACTCCTTTATCTCGCTCAGAAACTGGAAAAGTAATCAAACCGGGTAAGTTTTGGGTTTATGAGCAAGTGATGTGCATTCCCTACTATGGGATCTATCAAGTCAGCAACGGTACTTTAGAAGTCTACCACCTAACTAATGCCCTCTATGAGAAGATGACTCCTAATGAGCGAGGACATTATCTAATTGACTTAATGGGGGTAGAGTTGGGATTATGGGAGGGGCCATTACTGAATAATCCCGAACAACCCTGGCTGCGCTGGTGGGACTTAGATGGGAATCTGTTGTTAACGGGAGACGAAAAAGCTCAACAGGAACGACATCAGAAAGAGCAAGCATTACAACAATTAGATCAAGAGCGACTTGAGAAGGAGCAGGAACGACATCAGAAAGAGCAAGCATTGCAACAATTAGCTCAGGAGCAGCAAAAACTTCTGCAATTGACACAGCAGCTTCAATCGCTAACTCCTGAACAGCTTCAGGCTTTGGGAATTGATGCTCAAATGCTGGATTGAGGGTTGTTCATAATTGCGATCGCGCTTTTAGCACTATCATAAGTAATCGCACTTGCTAATCCAGGGTCAGGGTAGCCTATTCGCAAGAAGAAGGCTCTTGCCAAGCAAAAACTTGGTGGATTGGGCACAATGGTAGAGTGTAAGTTGCTGTGATACTCATAAAAAGATGACTCAAACACTGACTAAGACTGCTTTAC
>JAAHGR010001387.1 GCA_010672425.1 Symploca sp. SIO2E6 | reverse complement strand
CGGATGTTGGGTTTCGCCGATGTTTGTTTCAGTTGACACTCCGCTGGCTAAGGTCAGGTAGTCGCCTACCTGCCTCGCCTACAAAACCGGACGTGAGACTTTCACCTCATCCGGCTCCTCAATGACTTGGGTAACTGTCAATACTACCCCCAACCGAACCATCTTCGGTTGTTTTTATATCGTGACAATGTTTGTGTAAAAGCTGGAGATTATTGTATTCATCCTTGCCACCTTTTGAGCGGGGGATGCTATGGTCGATTTCCCATGTATCTCCATCTCTGAGAAATAATCCGCAGTGGTTACACTTGCCCTTTTGTCTCTTCAATAGAGTTGCCTCTCTTGTTGAGATTTCTGGGTGTTTTCCCATTCTTGTACTCCAATAAACCAGGTTTCCGTCGTATGGTGACGAAGAGCCTTTAACTTTTACATGACGGACTACTGGAGTCTCGTTATGTGTTCTTAACCGCATTCGGTTTTCACCTGTTGCACTGGTTGCGAATACCCAGTTATTACCACCAATGGTTTTCCAGTATCTCTTGATAATCCACTGGATAGATTTTTTGGGATGGCGGCGTTTTGCCCAAGCCTTAAGCTTTTGATACATTAGATGGTCTTGCTCTTCGTAAGCACCGTTACTCACGACAGTTGAGTAGTAGTTTGCCCACCCTCGAATGATTGGATTTAGTTTTCCAATTAGCGCACGTTGGGTTGCTGTCCTGTGGGCGTAGATGATATTAGCTACTTGCTCGTAATGCGTCTTTTGTTTTTCTTGGCTTGGGGTGATGATTGTCTTAAAACCCAGTAATTTGCCATTATTCTTTCCGGAATGGTATTTTCCCACCCGGAATTGCCTTATATTGAACCCAAGGAAGTTGAAGCCTGGGGTTTCCCCCTCGAACTCCTCAAGGGTATGGGCTAGGCGAGTTTTACTAGGCTTTAGTTCCAAGCCCATGCCTTTTAACCATTCAGAGATTATCTCTTTGCATCTAGTGACAACGGTTCTGTCTTTGTGGAGGATTACAAAGTCATCGGCATACCGAACAAAGTTAGGGGCTGTAAATAGTCCAGCATATTTCCCGTTTTTGTACACCTTCCTTGTGGGAAAGGCTTGTGTTATCCGA
>JAAHGR010001386.1 GCA_010672425.1 Symploca sp. SIO2E6 | reverse complement strand
CTATCACCGACTTTATCCTATTTGACGAGAAGGTTGACGAAAAGGTTAAGGTAATCAATAAATTTGTGTTTAAAGAAGAGATGGATAATTTTGAATATCCCGATACAGAATTTAAATTAATCTTCATCGAATTGCCGAAGTTCAAGAAAACCCTGGCGGAATTAGAGAGTTTGAGCGATAAGTGGATTTATTTTATTAAAGAAGCTGCAACCTTGGATGCCATACCAGAGAACTTAGGAGAAATCAACGAGATAGAACTAGCTTTAAATATTGCCAACCAAGCCGAAATGACAGTGGAAGAGATAGAAGTAGTTGCTCAACGAGGGATGATGTTACAAGATGAGAAAGGACGAATAGATTATGCCAGAGAAGCAGGTAAGGAAGAAGGGCAAGTCACCCAAGCGATCGCTTTAGTCAAACGCTCACTACAAAAACGTTTTGAAGAAATACCAGCAGCAACTATCAGCCAAGTAGAAAGCTTGTCCTTAACAGAGTTGGAAAATCTAACAGAAGACATTTTTGATTTTACAGGCTTACCAGATTTGTTAAATTGGTTAGAGGAACATTGAAGTATTGCTTTGTGTCCTTTGTGTCTTTGTGGTTCACCTTCCTAAACCTTCAGGTAATAAAAGGGTTAAAACAATGAAATTTATCAGTCCCAAGGTCGATTACGCCTTCAAGAAAATATTCGGTTCCGAACAAAGCCAACAGATCTTAATCAGCTTTCTCAATGCCATTATTTACGGTGGAGAGCCAACCATCCAATCCCTAACTATCGTCAATCCCTATAATCCTGGTCAAGTAATGACCTTGAAGGACAGTTATCTAGATGTGAAAGCAGTTTTAGCTGACGGTTCCATTGTAGTGATCGAAATGCAAATCGCTCGGGTAAGTGCTTTTAGTAAACGGGTGATGTATAACTCAAGTAAAGCTTATGCCAATCAACTAGGCGTTGGGGAAAACTATCTGAGCCTCACCCCAGTAATTGCCGTAACTATCACCGACTTTATCCTATTTGACGAGAAGGTTGACGAAAAGGTTAAGGTAATCAATAAATTTGTGTTTAAAGAAGAGATGGATAATTTTGAATATCCCGATACAGAATTTAAATTAATCTTCAT
>JAAHGR010001385.1 GCA_010672425.1 Symploca sp. SIO2E6 | reverse complement strand
TGGGGGACTTTAAATCCGGTCCCCCCCTTGTTAAGGGGGGTTAGGGGGGATCGGCTAGCAACTTACGATAATAGAAAACCTGAATATTGGCAAAAACGAATTAAGTAGATAGCGATCGCACATGTTGTATCCTGAGCGAGGAGAAACTTTCCCAATGATGATAGACTCCCTTTCTCCTGTTACCTATTGCCTGTTACCTGAAAAGCAGATACCATAAACCTTATAGCCTTCTGCTTTTTGCCTTCTTGTACTAGTATGAGCTATTGCCTCAACCCCAACTGCCGGAAAAACCAAAATCCCCAAGGAAACAGGTTTTGTCAGAGTTGTGGCTCAAAACTACTGCTTCGGGAACGTTACCGAGCCTTAAGAGTAATTGGTCAAGGTGGATTTGGCAAGACTTTCTTAGCTGAGGATGAGGACAAGCCATCGAAACCAAGATGCGTCATTAAGCAGTTTTTGCCGCAATTACAACCGAGCAATAGTATCCAACTTGCAGCTAGGTTGTTTGAGCAAGAAGCAGTCAGGTTGGATGACTTAGGTAAGCATTCCCAGATTCCAGAATTATTAGCTCATTTTGAGGAAAATGGTCAGTTGTATTTGGTGCAGGAGTTTATTGATGGGGAAAACTTGCTTCAGGAATTAGCACAAGAGGGTACATTTGATGAGACTCGGATTCGGCAATTGTTGAGTAGCTTATTGCCTGTACTGCAATTTGTGCATGAGCATCAGGTGATTCACCGGGACATCAAACCAGAAAACATCATTAGACGGCGTGCTGATAGGCAATTAGTTGTAGTGGATTTTGGTGCAGCTAAGTTTGCGACAGGAACAGCCTTGCTCCAAACTGGTACAGTAATTGGTACTCCTGGATATATAGCACCAGAGCAAGGGGTTGGTAGAGCTGATTTTACCAGTGATTTGTACAGTCTGGGGGTGAGTTGTCTAAAATTGATCTTGTCAACGTGAGGCCGATGCCTCGATTGACGGAATTTCTGACATAAATAATTAGGTTCAAAAATAGACATATTGACGAATTACTTTCCTCATGGTGTTCTCAATTATGGATCTCGTCACAGGAATGAAAACATTCGTCGCAGCGGTGGAAACCGGTTCTTTCACGGCT
>JAAHGR010001384.1 GCA_010672425.1 Symploca sp. SIO2E6 | reverse complement strand
CCGGAGTTGACCTAATAGCACAGCAACCCAGATCCCCGACTTCTCAGTTAAAGAGAGTGATTTAACTGGACAAACCGAAAGAAGAAGTCGGGGATCTGCCGCTAGACTAAGCGATCGCCTGAAAACTATACATGTATTGGGTTAAGATCAAAAATAGATTATCACAAGGAGATTATTACTATCCCCACATCAGAGCAGAAAACTCAGTGCTATATCTTGTGTTGCTGGTTTACTAAACTTTACTTACCCATCAATATTGTTCGCTTAGATGAACGAACGGACAATGTCTTTTTCCTAGCAGGTGAGGAAAATATAATCGAAATATACGCTAACGGTCGCTGGAGGTACATTGGATGAATCAACCTAACTTTCAAGCAATGAGTCAAAAGGAATTGCATGATTACGTTCTTTCTCATCGAGAAGATCAAGCGGCTTTTTATGCTTATGTTGACAAATTACACGCTGAGGGAAATTGGATTGAAATGCCTCCTTTAACATCATTGGAAGATCTGGAAAATTACCCAGAATTTGTTGGTCGTTTTCGTGATGATTCTATGACTGAAATGTAGAAATGGGAAGTTTAGCTGTAGAGTAGGCATTAGCGCAGCAACCCAGATCCCCGACTTCTCAGTTAAAGAGAGTAATTAACTGAATAAACCGGAAGAAGAAGTCGGGGATCTACCGCAACCGAGAATTAGGACAAATTACAACAAACCCTAATTATTGCCACCACGCTGTACCAAAGCGATCGCTTGCTCGAATGCGGTAAGGGATTCAATAGTGATCGCTTGCCTGTGTAATGTGGGTGAGCATAGCTGAGTCTTGGATTGTGTAGATTTCCTGGGAAATTGTATCCGACACCTCCCCAAACCGAACCTCCAGGACTTCAATAATATCTATTTGTCCTTGCTGAATATTACCTTGTTGGAGTCCTTTTTCAATCCCCATCTGCTCAATACTAGTCACATAACGCATTTTTTTGTTCTCCTCGAATGTATGTAACTCTAATTAGGGTCTGCTGCATAAGTCTGAAGGCGCTGTATAGTATAGCTTTCAAGCATTTCTTGGCTCTGATAAGTGCAAGGAAATTGTATCGACGGGCTCAAAAACCTTGCACTTATCAGAG
>JAAHGR010001383.1 GCA_010672425.1 Symploca sp. SIO2E6 | reverse complement strand
CTCAGAGACAACAACGGAACCAAGTCATCGTTTGCAGCAACTCCATCAACTACTGATCGAACCTATTGCTGATCTCTTACCTAATAAAACTAATGAGCGAGTTGTTTTCATTCCTCATCATGAACTATTTTTAGTCCCCTTTGCTGCCTTACAAGATACCAACTACAAATATTTAATCGAAAAACACACCATCCTCACCGCACCCTCGATTCAATCCCTGGCTTTAACTCGTCAGCATCGCCAGAGAGTCCAAAACCTGGAAGGGGAAGCCTTAGTCGCAGGCAATCCCACCATGCCAGAGTTGGTATTAGGGCTCAAGCGCAGTCGGTTAGACTCTTTACAAGGTGCAGAAAGAGAAGCCGAACAAGTAGCTGCCATACTCAAGACTAAGGCTCTCATTGGCTCTCAAGCTACTGAAACTGCCATTGTCCAGAGGATGCAAAATGCCAAAGTTATCCACCTTGCCACTCACGGATTACTAGATGATATCAATGGTGTAGGTTCTCCTGGAGCCATTGTGCTTGCTCCTTCTGCTCAAGATGACGGTTTCCTCACCAGTAGCGAAATCATGGAACAGTATGGACTACCGAATACTACTCCCCTGCAAGCAGAATTAGTGGTGTTAAGTGCTTGCGATACCGGCAGAGGGGAAATTAAAGGGGAAGGAGTCATCGGTTTATCTCGCTCCTTGATTGCTGCGGGGGTTCCCAGTTTAGTGGTTTCCCTGTGGAAAGTTCCCGATGATGCTACCCAAGAGTTAATGGTTGAATTTTACACCAACCTCTACGAGAGGAAACTGGATAAAGCTCAGGCACTGCGTCAGGCGATGTTGACTATGCTTGATGGAGGGGAAAATCCAGACCCCGTGGATTGGGCAGCTTTTACGGTTATTGGTGAAGCTGAATGATTTAACTTTTGTCGGAACATTTGTACGGGCAAGATACCCATTCCACAAGAGCACCAACACCTTACACCTACTATCTATGAATCAGCCTTACTTTGGGAGAGTAACTGCTGGAAGTCTACCATAGAACTAATAAAGCTTACTGTACAAGCTTTCTTCCCTCCTGCCTCGGAGCCTCCTGCCTGATCCTGTATATGCTGACTTATTTCATGGATATAAGAGAG
>JAAHGR010001382.1 GCA_010672425.1 Symploca sp. SIO2E6 | reverse complement strand
GAACAATAGCACCGTTTCTGGTAATACTGCAAACAGATACGGCGGTGGCATTTACAACCGTGGAAATGCAGCGAATGCAGCTATCCTAACCCTGAACAATAGCACCGTTTCTGGTAATACTGCAAACAGAAACGGCGGTGGCATTTACAACACTGGATTAGATGTAGCAAATGCAGCTACCCTAACCCTGAACAATAGCACTGTTTCTGGTAATACCGCTTTTGCTAGTAATCTGCAAGTGAAAGTTACCGATGAATTCAATAATGTAGTACCAAATGTTACTGTCACCCTCATTCCTCTCACCACGGGTGCTGGTATTACCTTAGATAATATCTCTTTGATCACCAATGAGCAAGGTATCGCTACTACCACAGTTACTGCTAACACTACTGCCGGAGACTATCAAGTGGCAGCTGGGGTTGAGGGAGTTGCTAATTTTACGGGAGGTAACTTTAACCTTACCAACAATCCTGGTGCTGCGGCTATCTTAAATATCTTAACCGGCAATAACCAGAGTGCTGATGTTAATAGTGTTTTTGCTGATAACCTGCAAATTCAAGTTACCGACGAATTCGGTAATGTCGTACCAGGAGCAACCGTTACCTTTACTGCTCCCGGCACAGGAGCTAGTGCTAGTTTTGATAGTACCAGTTTAGTTACTGATGCAGAAGGTTTAGTGACTATTACTGCAACAGCTAACTCGATTGGAGGAAACTATCAAGTAGGAGCTAATGTTATCGGAGTTACGGAGATTAACTTCGATTTGACTAATATTGCTGCTCCAGTAGTAGTAGTTCCAGATAATTCTACCCCAGTAGTAGTAGTTCCAGATAATTCTACCCCAAGCATCCCCAATTTTACCCCAATTTGGCAATCAGTATTAGAAGAGTTACCCGAATATGGATTAGAGGAGTCTGCTTGTACAACTACCCCTGCTGTAGTTATCGATTCTACGGCAGAAGAGATTACCCTAGATGAGGCGATAGCAACCGCAATTCAACGCAATCAAGATTGTCAACCTGCGGGAATTGAGAATTGAGATTTGTTGTTGGTTGTTGGTTGTTGGTTGTTGGTTGTTGGTTGTTGGTTGTTGGTTGTTGGTTGTTGGTTGTTGGTTGTTGGTTTTTTGA
>JAAHGR010001381.1 GCA_010672425.1 Symploca sp. SIO2E6 | reverse complement strand
ATGTCTAGCTAATTACGATTACAACCAAGAAGTCGGGGATCTTGGGCGTTAGCGATCGCTTCTGTTTGAGGAGTAGCATTGCTGACAATTTTCAAACAAAACCCGCCCTGACGATAACCGGGGAATAAAGAAAGAATCGTTGATTAGGGATAGGTTACGCTAACCGGTGACGTTGTTGGGCGGGTTTTGAGCCTATATTTTGGTCGAATGGGATAGGTTATTGCTAAACCTGCCCCTACAATATAAATTCTATATTTATCTATAGGCGTACACCTATTCCATTATTCAATATAATAGCAAAAAACAGCAGCAAACACAACCAAATCCTCGAAAACTATATAGATAATTTGCTAATCGTACCAGAAAGCAACCAGAATGAGGTGTGGTATTAGCGATCGCGTTTTACCCAATGTACCAGAGAAAGCGAGATTTGATTTACTATATATCTATTAACTGTATTCTCAATTATCTATGCCAAACTCATGCTATGTGTACCTAGATCGTAACGGACCTCATCAAATCCTAACCATTCCCCAGGAATTTGCCTTACCTGGTAAAGAGGTTTTGTTGCGAAAAGTTGGATCACGATTAATTATCGAACCTATTCCTGACGGTTCTCTCCTATCACTGCTTTCCACATTGCCAGAAATTACAGATAATTTTCCTGACATAGATGAGGATTTGCTACCACTAGATGATATTGTACTTTAGCATCACTGCCCAATGAGCTATCAATACCTACTCGATACCAACATCATTTCTGATTTGGTGAAACATCCTCAAGGTTTGGTATTCCAAAAAATAGCAACAGTAGGGGAAAACAACATCTGCACCAGCATCATTGTGGCATGTGAACTGCGGTTTGGCGCAGCTAAAAGTGGCTCTTCTCGTTTGTTTGAGCAACTAGGTTATATCCTTAATGTGTTACCTATTTTACCCCTAGAACCTCCTCTAGAAGAGCATTATGCAGTAATTCGTAAACACTTGGAGCAAGCTGGAACACCAATCATATCAATTCCGGTTGTATCGGAATGATTAATAATTTGGCTTTTTGGTTAGAAAACATAGACGCTGGCGGGCGCAAGCATTGCGCCCCTACGTCATGAATATTATACCAATATAGCCGGAATT
>JAAHGR010001380.1 GCA_010672425.1 Symploca sp. SIO2E6 | reverse complement strand
GGAGTGGAGAGGTCCGCCAATAAAACAGCAAATAGTATTTGGTGTTGTGATCTTCTTATTCATTCACCCTCTAAGGTAGAATTTCAGGCTGGAATCTAGGTTAAGATTGGCTTTAGAGCACTGTCCACAGGACAATCACATCTAATCAAGTAGGTTTTCATATTTCCGTCAAGTTGTCAAGCAATTGAAGATTGAAGATTGAAGATTTTAGATTTACCCCATAAATAAATTTAGGGGCTTGTGACCGTTTGAATTATTCAATCTAAAATCTAAAATCTAAAATCTAAAATTTCTCTGGTCAATTATTAAATACTAAAAATAATCTAAAGGTAATTTAGATGACTTGCAGAAGGTGTGCTACAATTAGGCGCGAAATTTACTATAGAGAAAAAATAATGGCTACTGAAACAAGTTTTGAAATGACAGGATATGCCAAGAGGAAATACAACGTTACTGTACCACGATAAAGAAAAAGCAGCTGTTGCTAAAGCAGCGGAAATTTTAGTAATTGAACGGAAAGTAGTTGTTAGCCTTGAGTCTTTGGTGGAAATAGAAGAGTCAGCAGACCGGCTACGACTAGCTATATTTGAAACTGACGTTAAATAGTTTCAGTAGAATGTAGAATTGGGAATTGGGAATTGGGAATTGGTCAAAATTCCCTAGCTTCGTAGGGCCGGGTCGGAGAAGGTCGAATGTAGAATGTAGAATGTAGAATGTAGAATTGGGAATTAGTCAAAATTCCAGATATTCGTAGGGGCGGGTTTGGAGATATCTTATCGCATTCTACGATAACTTTGGAAAAAAAACCGCCCTCGCGATAACCTCGCAGTTGGTTACGTTAACCGGAAGGATACTGACAGGGTAGGTAGTGAAGCCCAATATTCGGGTAAAATGGGCTAGATTGTCCCATTACCCGCCCCTACAAGATGTGTGATATTGGCAATATGTGCCATATGTGGGATATCTGTAATGTGATGATCGGATATCTCGCGATTGCTTTGGGCACCAGCGAAGCTGATCGCAAACACCTCATTTGTACCAAATTCTCTTCATTAACTCCTTGTGGAACAGGCATCTTGCCTGTCACCGAAACCAACAGTATATAGGTGCGCACATTTTCCCATTGTACAAT
>JAAHGR010000138.1 GCA_010672425.1 Symploca sp. SIO2E6 | reverse complement strand
GACTAAGACATCATCCCAGCTCAAATCATAGTAGTTAAAGGTATTACCAGGATAACCATCTACCCGTAGGTAGTAAGTACCAGCCGTTGATAAGGTAGTATTAATCGACTCATTATCGGTAATAGAAATCGAACTAGTGACGAAGTTACCTGCCCCATCATAGACAAACAAATCCAAGTCACCTAAAGCATGGTTGAATTCTAGGTCTACTACTAGGTTCTCATAACCCTGCTCCACATCAATACGATACCAATCTTGGTCTACTTGACGTCCCAAACCAGCAATATTGCTCAACCAGGTTTGCTCTTGATTACTGAAGTCGTAGGCAGTAGCAATAGTGTCATTCTCTTCATAAGCATCATCAACAGAGACAACCACATTATCATAGTCCAGCAATAAACCAACGTTGGAGTTATTGTTTTCGTTGGATTCGGCAACTGTCCCTCCAGAATCGACAATCATGCCGACGTAATAAGTACCATTCCCATTCCAGAAGGAATTGTTAACTCCTGGCAGGGTTAGGTCTTGTGTTAGGTTAATGAAACTTAAGTCAGATAAACCAGGAATAGTAGCAGTATCTAACAAATAATCACTAGTGTTGATATTGTTGTCGGTGGAAAGATAGAAGGCAACATTAAAGGCTCCAGCAGCGACATCACCACTATTTTGGAGAGTAAAATCAACAGAAAAACTATCACCAGCATTCAGGGGTTCTTGCAAGATATCGAAGTTTGTACCAACTAAGTCAGGTAGCTGAGTGTTGTTGGCTGTACCAAAGAAATTCAGTTGCCAGGAATTCCAAATACCGATATTTTGGGCATCTTCATCAGCAACTTGCAATGTCCACTCACCCAATGATGACTCTCCCCAGTGACGAGCAGAGGTAAACCGCCAACTGTTATAGTCAGTATTTGGAGCTAGGTGCTCTTGTGCCAAAATTGACTCTGTACCATCGGGGGAAGTGAGAATCAATTCCAAATCTCCCCAGTCATTGTGGTTGGCATCGAATAATACCTCTACCCATTCAATATCGATGTCATTGTTAATGGTAAAAGTGGAGGCAATACCAAATTGGTTGTTATCTGGAATAAATTGATTAATATTAATCAAACCAGATGTCGTGGAAATCTCCGGTCCTACAGAAATCCAATCCTGTGCCAAACTTACTGCTGCTGCAGCATCAACTGCTCCAAAGCCATATTTGTGGTTAACGTTGTAACCGGCTCCATTGACTTGCCAGTCGGAGTCAGTAACATCATTTTGACGTGCTGACTCTACTAAAATATGCTGCACATCCCGCCAAGTCAGATTTGCACCATTACTATCATTGGCATCAGCTTCTAGCATCAAGGCGATGACACCAGAAACTAGGGGTGCAGAGGAAGAAGTACCGTTAAAGCCGTTGGTGTAATCCAGGTTAGTGTAATCACCATTACCGTCGTAACCATTTCTGATGGGATTATAACCAGCACTCCCTGATGGATCCGTTGTCGTAATTCCAGCATGAATACCACGAGTACCGCCGGAGTGAGCACTCACTAGTACTGCAGCTCCTGGTGTGCTGTAATCAGTCTGCACACCATGAGAATCTATTGCTCCGACTGCAATTGTATAGCGGGAGTTAGCGTAGCCGTTATAGTTTACATTGTCACCGTATTGTAGATCATTACCGGCTGCAAATACATAGATATTGCCTAGTCCATTTCTACCATTAGTAACTCCATTTTCTAACGCTGCCAGAGCTAAAGATCCAGGACCTGCTAATCCAATACCAACATTAGGATTCCAATCAGGTCCCCAACTGTTGTTGTAGATATCGATTTGATTTTGCTGGTGAGACAAAACATTGGCTTCATACTGATCTGTAAAGTTAACATTACCAAGGAACCGCAAACTAGCAATTGAAGCATTGGGAGCCGCACCACTGATACCGATACCATTACCACCCCTTCCCGCTGCTACCCCAGCTACAGCAGTCCCGTGAGATTCGTCGGGAGTAGTGGGTGAGGGGTCATTATCATTGTCAACAAAGTCATAACTGAGATCCCCTCGGTAATTACCGATTAAATCTGGGTGATTACCTTGTACACCGTTATCAACAATAGCAATGACTACACCACTGCCTGTAATTCCTTGATTCCAAACCGGTACAACATTGGCATCTTCCCCTGGAGTACCGAAATAGCCGAAAACGCTTTGACCTGTATTTTGTAGATGCCATTGATTAGCAAAGAGAGGATCATTAGGAGTAAATGATTGTAACTGAATATCTGTGGTAGATACCAGGGCATCGGAAGTTTCACTATTTGTCGGTAAATCCGGCTGCGAATCTGTTTCTGCTACAGTGGAGTTTTCTGGTAATCCTTCTTGTTGTGTCAATGGCTCTGATACTTCAGAGATTGGCAATAAATTTTCTCCTTCCTCAGAGCCAGTAACGGTTATAGGCTCAGTCCAGAAACCGGGTTTTTTGGGAGAAAATACTGATATTTCCTCGTTGTTACCAGAAACCAGGTTTCTCGGAATACTGGACTGGCTTTCTAGATAGGGTATCTCTGTTGATGTACTATCGGCAGTTTCTGGGAAAGTTACTTCTGTGGGAAGTTGCGATCGCTTAAATGAATCCGTCTCACTAGTATCACTAAGGGGTTTGATATTTGATGTGGCAAGAGCCTCAAACGCTGGCAATAGTTCCATCTTTTCCACGGAACTTGGTCTGTAAGCTAAATTAGCTGTCTCCCTGAGAGCAAAAAAGCTGTCATAGGCAAGAGTTAAATGTGGATTAGACTCATCAGCGGTAGTTGTGGAGAGAACAACTGGTAAGGTTCCGGTACTTTGCAGTAATTCTTCTAAAGTAGATGTCATGGTCTTTTTCCCGTTACTATGTGTAGTTTTACTGAGATCAAGTTGTTCAGCTACTCTGCTATATAGTTGTCCGGTGCAATTTGCCCGCTTACGCAAAATGTCGGTTTTTGTTACAATCCTTTACAAAATTCAAAATTCAAAGTTTGCCTCGCTTTGCTCACCATGCTACGCAAACAAAGTTCAAAATTTTTGCATTGATGGAATCATTACATGAAAATAACGATTGAGGTACGGGCGTATTGCATACGCCCCATGATGGATACGCCCCATGATGGATACGCCCCATGATGGATACGCCCCTACAGATTATTCACCAATATCATTATATCCGAATGCTTCATCCTCAGAACATTAACCACTTTTGGATGAGATATTGGCACAATGGGCTAGCATCAGGGCGTAGCATTTGATGGAATACATTTCATCGAAAGTTCAATAATTATCGCCCAAATGCTACGCCCCTACAGATTATTAACTGACACCCCATACTCGACGTAAATTCAAGACAAAACCCGGTAACACATTCTCACCAGACAACTCAGCCGGATTCTCTAACACTTCTACCGCTAACCCTGAGCGATAAATTTCTACTTTTCGATGCTGGGGATCGAACAACCAACCCAATCTCGCACCATTGGCAATATATTCTTTCATCTTATCTTGCAACGACTTCAGGCTATCAGAACTAGACCTCAACTCAACTACAAAATCAGGACAAATATTAGCAAAAGTTCCTCTTTGTTCCGGAGTAAGTGATTCCCAACGTTCCTGCGCCACCCAAGAGGCATCAGGGGAGCGAGTTGCACCATTGGGCAAAATAAAGCCAGTAGAAGAGTCAAAAGCTTCACCGGGTTCCCCCGCATTACGCCACCACAAATATAATTCTCCAGAAATACTCAAATTGCGTTTCCCAGTTTCCCAGCCTGTTGGTGGATTCACGATTAACTCTCCTTGTGCTGTCCTTTCCAGTCTCAAGTCTCGATTTGCTAATGCTAAAGCTGCAAACTGTTCTTGGGTTACGTACAGTGCGAGGGTTTTAGGTAAATCAATTGATAGGGTTTCGGTTTCAGGTATGGTAGGTGTCTGTACCATCTTGAGATAACTAAAAACATAGGTTGGGTGGAAGTGCGAAGTGAAACTCAATACAGGGTACTGATATTTTAAAGGAACCACAGAGTCACAGAGTTCACAGAGGGTCTTATTTATAGGCGCACACCTACTCCATTGTTCAAATAATAGCACAAAATACAAGCAATCGTAACCAATATGCGATCGCTAAATTGAGAAACTACAATTTAGATGGTGCGTTAACGAAGTGTAACGCACCCTACTGGCGTGACACACCTAAAATAGTGTAATAGGAAATCGACGGCTTCCTTGTCAAATAAGGGTTTGAGCCAAAATCTATTCCATCATTTTAAGTGTGTCACGCCACTACTGGCGTGACACAGCTAAAATGGTGGAATAAAGTAGGTTGGGTGTAGCGCTAGCGAAACCCAACATCCGAGTGTGTTGCGTTGGGTTTCGCTCCGCTTCACCCAACCTACTTTTGCTTATCAATAAGCTAAAATTTAATTCCCAATTCCCAATTCCCAATTCCCAATTCCCAATTCTCCATTCCCAATTCCCAATTCCCAATTCCCAATTCCCAATTCCCAATTCCCAATTCCCAATTCCCCATTCATTTCCACCCCACACGATCCATCAATTTAACCGCCTCCGGGTTATTCTTACCCAAAGCAGCAACATTAATTTCCGATTCTTGGAACTCCCCAAACTCAGCCACAGTAGGATTAGGCTCGACACCGATAACCGCAGCAATTTCATTGTTAGCATTGGCGAAGACTTCCTGTGCTTCGGGAGTAGCAAGATACTCCAGGAATTGAACCGCACCTTCTTGATTAGGAGCAGTTGCTACCACACCACCCCCACTAATATTGACATGGGTGCCATCTGCTTCCTGGTTGGGAAAGAAAACCCCAACTTTGGAGATCATTTCCTGAGTTTCCGGCTTATCCGACTGTAGGAGTCGAGCCACATAGTAATGGTTAACTAATGCCACCTCACAAATACCTGCTGCCACAGCTTTGATTTGTCCCACATCGTTGCCTTCCGGTGGACGAGCAAAGTTACCGACGAAACCCTTAGCCCATTTTTCCGTCTCCTCTAGGCCATCTTGTTCAATCATAGCGGCAACCAAGGACTGATTGTAAATATTCCCAGAACTGCGTACACAAACCCGTCCCTTCCACTCCGGCTCAGCTAAAGCTTCATAGGTAGATAGTTCTTCTGGCTTGACTTTGTCCTTGTTATAAACCATAATTCTCGTCCGCTTCGACAAGCCAAACCATTTACCATCGGGACTGCGGAGATTTTCGGGAATCGCTGACTCTAGTTCTGAAGAAGCGATCGGTTGCAAAATTTCTGCCTCCTCTGCTCGCCAGAGACGACCAGCGTCTACAGTAATAAAGACATCTGCTGGACTATTTTCCCCTTCCGTCTTAATCCGTTCGATCAACTCATCCGCCGAACCTTCAATGACATTGACTTTGATACCTGTATTTTGGGTAAATTTATCGTACAATTCATCATCGGTGTCGTAATGACGGGATGAGTAAAGGTTGACTTCTCCAACCTGTTCTGAAGAAGTTTGCTGATTGCATCCCACTGTAACTAGTGCGAGAAGGCAGAAGGCAAAACCCACCCCTAACCCCTCCCAGGAGGGGAACCGGAGGCAGGACCCACCCCTAACCCCTCCCAGGAGGGAGACCGGAGGCAGAAGGGAAGCTTTTTTACCTTGTCTAGTCAAGAAGTGATTAGTCATTGTTCAGATAAGCTCAATCTAAAATCTAAAATCTAAAATATTGTAATTCTAATGCCAGGACTTCTCAATAATTGATAACGATTTTTGCTCAATTCTTTCAAATATAAGGAGAAACAATTGCTAGAAGAACGCACCTATTGGCTGGCATGGTCACAAATTAACGGTGTGGGGCCGGTGTTAATGCGGCGACTACAACAGCATTTCGGTACACTATCAGCAGCTTGGGCAGCACCGAGCAAGGCTTTGGCAGAAGTTGCAGGATTGGGAGTACAATTGCTAGGGGCAGTGGAGCAAAAGCGATCGCAACTGCATCCGGAACAATTCTTAGAGCAACATTCTCTCAAAAATCCTCACTTCTGGACACCAGCAGATACGGATTATCCCCGCTTGTTACTAGAGATTCCTAATCCACCAGCAGTGTTGTACTATCAAGGGCAGGTTAACCTCCCAGAGAATCAAGGCGTTAAGCCGATGGTGGGTATTGTGGGTACTCGTAACCCGACAGAATATGGTTGTCGGTGGACTCGTAAAATTAGTGCTACCCTGGCTAAGCATGGTTTTACCGTGGTTTCCGGTATGGCAGCAGGAATCGATACCGAAGCTCATCGCGGTTGTCTGGAAGCTGGTGGACGCACTATCGCAGTTTTCGGTACTGGGATAGATGTCATCTATCCCCGACGCAATCAGTCTTTGTGCCAACAGATTCAAGAACAAGGGTTAGTACTAAGTGAGTACCCAGCTGGTACTCAGCCAAGTCGAGCTCAGTTTCCCCAGCGTAATCGCATTGTTGCTGCTTTGAGTCGTGCAGTTCTAGTAATGGAAGCACCTCATAAGTCTGGAGCCTTAATTACTGCTCACCAAGCTAATGAGTTTGGTAGGGATGTTTACGCTTTACCAGGTTCATTAGATAATCCCAAATCTTTAGGTTGTTTGGGCTTGTTAGATTGGGGAGCCCAGATAATTTTAAATGAGAGTCATTTGCTAGAAATGCTGGGAGCAATACCAGATCTTGATGCCGGATTGAAACAAGAACCACCCCAGTTAGAGCCAGAATTGGCACAGGTGTTGCAAGCTGTAGCATCCGAACCGATTCACTTTGATCTCATTGTGCAGCAAGTAGGAATCTCAACAAGTTCTGTTTCCAGTGCTCTGTTGCAATTGGAATTAGAGGGATTAGTCTCCCAGTTACCGGGAATGCGGTATCTTAGGTCTTAGGTTTTGGGAATTGGGAATTGGTCATTGGGAATTGGGAATTGGTCATTGGGAATTGGGAATTGGGAATTGGTCATTGGGAATTGGGAATTGGTCATTGGGAATTGGGAATTGGTCATTGGGAATTGGGAATTGGTCATTGGGAATTGGTCATTGGTCATTGGTCATTGGTCATTGGTCATTGGTCATTGGGAATTGGTCATTGGTCATTGGGAATTGGTCATTGGGAATTGGGAATTGGGAATTGGTCATTGGGAATTGGTCATTGGGAATTGGGAATTGGGTATTGGGAATTGGGTATTGGGTATTGGGTATTGGGTATTGGGTATTGGGAATTGGGGATAGAGAATTGTCTTCCTTGTCTCCCCCATCTTCCCATCCCCCCATCTCCCCATCTCCCCATCCCCCTATCTCCCCATTTCCCCATCCCCCTATCTCCCCATCTCCCCATCTCCCCATCTCCCTCATTTCCCCATCCCCCTATCTCCCCATCTCCCCATCTCCCTCATTTCCCCCATTTCCAGGGAATAATTCCTCCCACCTCAGCACGATAGCTTTGATATTGCTCACCGAACTTAGCAATGAGGTCTCGTTCTTCAAATGCCAGTCCAATTAAGATATAAACCGTAAATGTAACAGACAAAACCAGATGATCGAGTTTCATGTAAGGAGTTGCCCAAATACCGAGCAGTATTCCTGTTTGGATAGGATGACGATTAAACTGATACATCCATTTTTTCATAAAAGGGAGAGCTTTGTAAGGCTGCTCCCGCCAATAAAGATAAGCCTGACGCAAGCCAAATAAGTCAAAGTGGTTGGTAGCAAAAGTTGCCAAAACTAAATAGAGCCAGCCCAAACTAAATAGTCCCCAAATGAAGTATCTAGATAGTTGATCTTCAACTGACCAAATCTTCATTGGCATAGGTTGCCAAAACCACAATATTGCCCCCAAAGCCAGAGCAGTAGCTAGGACATAAGTACTCCGTTCAGCTGCAGCCGGAATTTTCTGAGTCCACCACTCTTTAAAAGAGGAGCGTGCCATGATACTGTGCTGCAACCCAAATAAAGTTACTAGCATCAGATTGATCAAGAAGGCTAAAACAACAGAGTTGGTGTTGATTTTGCTTGTTCCTAAAGGAAGTAAACCGCCATTACAAGCAATCAGCCAGAGTATTGTCATTATACCCAACAGATAAACGATAATGCCATAGAGCAAGACCGTAGTCCGTTGAAAACTTGATGCTTGGGGTAATTGTTGTGTTGAGTCAGAAGGTGTGCTCATTTGAAAAATTTTTCACCGTCAACGTCATCATAATACTGTTTACCGGTAAACTCATCTACAGAGATGCCTCGAAGACAAGATACTCAGAACTACCCTCTCACCGTAAACACACTACAAAAGTGTTGAGCATAGGTACGGTCTTCAATTCCCAATTCCCAATTCCCAATTCCCAATTCCCCATTCCCCATTCCCCATTATTCAAAAAGCTGACAGCTGCAAGTGCTATTATTCTCTTAACAAAACTTACAAAACTCGTAGCCAAAAACTGATAGCTAATTATGGTTGCAGTAGCAATTCTAGCAGCGGGACGCGGAACCCGGATGAAATCTGACCTACCTAAGGTCTGCCACAAGTTGGGTTCACTTTCTATGGTGGAACGAGTACTGGAAAATTGTCTAGGGGTTGAACCTAGGCGGCGTCTGGTAATTGTTGGCTATCAAAGTGAACGAGTCAAAGAATCTTTGGCCACCTATTCTGGTTTAGAATTTGTTGAACAAGCCCAACAGCTAGGAACCGGTCATGCTGTTCAACAACTCTTGCCCTACTTGGAAGATTTTACCGGAGACTTGCTGGTGTTGAATGGGGATGTACCCCTATTACGCTCTAGCACACTCAAACATCTGCTAGAAACTCATCAAACCCATCACAATGCCGCCACCCTCCTTACCGCTCAAATGCCCAATCCCCAAGGTTATGGTCGGGTTTTTTGTGATGGTGAAAATCGGCTGACGCGGATTATCGAAGACAGGGACTGCACAGCGGCTCAAAAGCAAAATAACCGTATTAATGCCGGTGTTTATTGCTTCAACTGGCCCCAACTGGCACAAGTTCTACCCAAATTAGAGGCCAACAATGACCAGCAGGAGTATTACCTAACGGATGTGGTTAATTTCCTGGAGCCAGTGATGGCGGTGAATGTTGAAGATTATCAAGAGATTCTCGGTATCAACGACCGTAAACAGCTCTCAACAGCTTACGATATTTTGCAAACCAGGGTCAAAGATGCTTGGATGAAAGCAGGGATAACTTTAATTAACCCAGACAGCATTACCATTGATGACACGGTAGAATTACAACCAGATGTCATTATCGAACCCCAAACTCATCTGCGGGGTCAGACTAAGATTGGTTCTGGAACCAGGGTTGGACCAGGAAGTTTGATTGAAAATAGTCAGTTAGGTCAAAATGTGACAATACTCTATTCCGTAGTGAGTGATAGCCTAGTAAAAGATAACGCTCGCATTGGTCCTTATGCTCATCTACGGGGTCAAGCAGAGGTAGGAGAAGCTTGCCGCATTGGGAATTTTGTGGAAGTTAAAAAGAGTAAAATAGGCGATCGCACTAATGCTGCTCACCTATCTTATTTGGGAGATGCCACTTTGGGTAATCAGGTAAACATCGGTTGTGGTACGATCACTGCCAACTATGATGGAGTGAAGAAACATCCGACAACAATAGGCGATCGCACCAAAACTGGTTCCAACAGCGTTTTGATTGCCCCAATAACCCTAGGAGAAGATGTTACAGTAGGCGCTGGCTCAGTAATTACTAAAGATGTTCCCGACGATTGCTTAGTAGTTGCTCGTTCACGTCAAGTGGTGAAAAAAGGTTGGCGGATGAAGTCCTAGGGTAAGGAGTTGCTGAAGTTAATGTGATTTAGCTATCAGCTGACAACCAAAATACTGAATGCTGATAGCTATACTCATAACTCATAACTCATAACTCATAATATCAATTACGGTTGTATCGGAATGATTAATAATTTGGCTTTTTGGTTAGAAAACATAGACGCTGTCGGGCGCAAGCATTGCGCCCCTACGTCATGAATATTATACCAATATAGCCGGAATTGATATAATATCAAATCCGGTAGAATCGTTACACCTTGGTGACAAGAAGGCAGACGGCAGAAGGCAGATGGCAGAAGGAAAAGAGCAAGGTTGCAAGGTGGAAGGATACGATACAGCGCTTTGCACTGTAATGAAGTACACTTTTCTCAAAGTCCCCGTAGAACCCAAAGCGTAGCATCCTCTGGCTTCCCCCTTATTAAGGGGGACGGGAGGGGGATCCAAAGGGGGATGCGAGGGGGATCAACAATGTACCGCATAGCAGAGCAAACTGCTGTAAGTGTTTAGCCGGATTTGATATAACTCATTACTCATAACTCATAACTTATTACTTATTACTTATTACTCATTACTTAAAACCCCATGTCACTAGACCAAGCGATCGCATTTTTAACTACCCCCTCAGCAACACCACCAACCTCTGAATCTGTGGTTGAGGCATTGCTAAGGGCAGAAAAAATGGCTAAACAGAGTAAACTAGCTTCTAGCTATGAGGATTTGTTAGGTACTTGGCGATTAGGATTTATTACAGGAACCAAAAAATCACGTCAGAAGGCGGGGGTTATTCTCGGCAGTGGACGGTTTGTACCTAAGTGGGTTAAAGTGCAATTATCCTACTCCCAGGCTGAGGCTGAGCAAGAGCGAGGAAATGTGGAAAATTCCGTTGAAGTAGGACTTTTACGGCTCATTGTTACTGGTCCCACTCAGTTTTGGTCGAAGAAAAATATCTTAGCTTTTGACTTTACCCGAATGCAAGTGTTATTTTCGGGACTGAAATTGTACGATGGCTATATTCGTGGGGGTCAAGAGCGGGAAGCCAAGTTTTACGAGCAAAGTTTGTCAGAGCAGGCATTTTTTACCTACTTCTTAATAGAGAATCATTATCTTGCCGCTAGGGGTAGAGGAGGTGGATTAGCTTTATGGACTAGTAATGAGTAATGAGCTTTCTTAAGGCAGGAGGCAGGAGGCAGGAGGCAGGAGGAAGAAGAGTCTTCATTGCCTAAAAAGAAGTTAGAAACTAGTCATATCAAAGGATTCGGCCATTATGTTGCTATTTCTATTTTCTCAAGAGCTCGCCTTGGAAAGCTTCGCGCCCCCAATTGAATAAGAGAAACACTATTTCCCGCATCCTTCCTCCTCTCGGAGCCTTAGGCTTGTGTTGATTCAATTCTTTAATCCAAAATCTAAATAAATCTAAAATCTAAAATCTAAAATCTAAAATAGTTTCTCGAGAGTAATGAGTAATGAGTAATGAGGGTCGAAACTTTGGTCAAATCCTATTTCCTCCTACCTCCTGTTCCCCTCCTTGGAGGGGTTAGGGGTGGGTTCCATTGGTGTCAACTTAAGTTGACACCCTTACCCCACAATGAACTTAAGTTCATTGCTAATAGCTCAAGTCATCTCAAGATGACTCAATCTTCAGTCCACGCTTTGTGGACTTTAGCTAAAAGCCTGTGAGTTTAAACTCTTGGCGGGTGTGGAAGCCAACCGTTAAGCTATCCTTAGCTTAAGTTGACACCAATGGGTGGGTTCTGCCTCCTACTTCATGTTCTTGAAAGCCACTGTAAATTTCACCTCACCCTTAGCAACAATGCCATTTTGTGTTTTCAACTGACAGGCTAAGGGGTTCGTTGAACTATGAAACCTATGAGCAAGCCAGATTGGGCGCTAGAGCTTTATCATCTAGTAGACTGGTAGAGTTTATAGTAGAAGGGGACTGCTTGATTAAGTTGGGGGACAACTTTCGCTTAAATGGATATGGAACATTTAGTGGTAGATATCAAATTCAAGAGCTACGAAATTCTTTAAATAATGATGGTTGGAGGACTGAAATAAAAGGTAGAAGTTTATATGAAGAATCTCCGGATATTTAACTATGGTTAACAGCACTCGCGTTAAGCTGGTGCGCTTCAAAAACTCTGCTGCGTAAAAAGCCAGGATACTGCTGATAAGTACAATAGATCCCTCAAAAATTCACTCAACTCTGGGCATTATGAGTCATCGTCTCAAACACCAATGGATATTGTGGAATACGCTTCCTAGTTTCGCTTATCAGTGTTTCGCTGTATTGGTGAGTTTGGTGTTCTTTTCGGATGTAGGGGTAGGTATTGTTAGAGCGAATGAGGCTAATGGTAGTACCGCAGTGCAGATGGCACAACAGTCGGATGATGCTTCTATTGAACCGAATCGCGCTGCGGCGGAACAAGTTTTTACCGAGGGAGTGCAGCTATATCAACAAGGAACAGCAGAATCTCTGCAACAGGCAATTCCTAAATTTGAACAAGCTGCTATTCTCTATCGTCAAGTAGATGACAAAAGCTTAGAAGCTTTATCTCTCCTTGCTCTTGGCAAAATCTACTTTGATTTGGGAGAAAAGCAGAAAACCTTGGAACTCTTCAACCAAGCTTTGCCCATATTAAGGGCTGTGGGAGATAAAAGTGGGGAAGCAAGGACACTCTCTCATCTTGGCTCTATCTACAACTCATTAGGAGAAAAGCAGAAAGCATTAGAATTCTTCAACCAAGCTTTGCCCATATTAAGGGCTGTGGGAGATAAAAGTGAGGAAGCAAGGACACTCTCTCATCTTGGCTCTATCTACAACTCATTAGGAGAAAAGCAGAAAGCATTAGAATTCTTAAATCAAGCTTTGCCCCTATACAAGGCAGTAGGGGATAAAAGTGGGGAAGCCACTATTCTCAATAATCTTGGCAGAGTCTACGACTCATTAGGAGAAAGGCAGAAAGCCTTGGAATTCTTAAATCAAGCTTTGCCCCTATACAAGACAGTGGGGGATAAAAGTGGGGAAGCCGTTACTCTCAATAATCTTGGCTTAGTCTACGACTCATTAGGAGAAAAACAGAAAGCCTTGGAATTCTTCAACCAAGCTTTGCCTTTAAGACGGGCAGTGGGGGATAAAAGTGGGGAAGCTACTACTCTCTCTAATATTGGCAGAGTCTACAATGATTTGGGAGAAAAGCAGAAAGCTTTGGAATTCTATAACCAAGCTTTGCCTCTATTTCAGGCAGTGGGGGATCGAGGTGGAGAAGCCACTACTCTCTCTAATATTGGTGCTTTCTACGACTCATTAGGAGAAAAGCAGAAAGCCTTGGAATTCTTCAACCAAGCTTTGCCCATATTAAGGGCTGTGGGGGATCGAGGTGTGGGAGCTCTTACTCTCAATAGTCTTGCCAATGTCTACAATGATTTAGGAGAAAAGCAGAAAGCATTGGAATTCTTCAACCAAGCTTTGCCTCTATTACGGGCAGTGGGGGATCGAGGAGGGGAAGCCGTTACTCTCACTAATATTGGCTCTGTCTACAACTCATTGGGAGAAAAGCACAAAGCCTTGGAACTCTACAACCAAGCTTTGCCCCTAACACGAGCGGTGGGGAATCGAGGAGGGGAAGCAATTACTCTCAATAATATTGGCTTAGTCTACGACTCATTAGGAGAAAAGCAGAAAGCTTTGGAATTCTATAACCAAGCTTTGCCCCTATTACGGGCAGTGGGGGATCGAGGGGTGGAAGCCATTACTCTCCATAATATTGGCTTAGTCTACGACTCATTAGGAGAAAAGCAGAAAGCTTTGGAATTCTACAATCAAGCTTTGCCCCTATTACGGGCAGT
>JAAHGR010001379.1 GCA_010672425.1 Symploca sp. SIO2E6 | reverse complement strand
ACGGGACATGTCATTAGAATTGGTAATCAGGAATGGACGTTTGAAATATAAAGGCTCCAAGGCAGAAGGCTCCAAGGCTCTAAGGGAAGTTGACTTGTTTGGTCGTTTTCTTTTTGGGGCGTTGTCCCTAAAGATGCTCATTACTCATTACTCATTACTCATTACTCATGACTTGTGAAGAGTTATTCTACTAAACGATTTTCCAAGGCAAACCGAACAAGTTCAGCTCGTTTACTAGTATTCGTTTTTCTGAGGAGATTACTGACGTACTTTTCTATTGTCCTAGGACTGAGGTGAAGCTCACTACCAATTTCAACATTTGATTGGCCCGTAGTCAGTAAATCCAAAACTTCCTGTTCGCGATTGGTTAAATGAAAAGTATTAACTTTGGGAGCACTCCTATCTTGTTGTCCATTGTTTAGGCTATTAATCGGAGCTGAAACCGGTGTTTGTTCCTGAGGTGTCTTAGTCGATTTTTCTGGCATTCCTTGGGGGGCTCCTCTTGAGGAGAAGCGTATTTCCGCTTGCATCATAGTTGCTCGCTCAAGGAGATTGCGAATGACTGCACCTAATTCCTCCATCTCAAAAGGTTTGGGGAGATACAAGTCACACCCCAACTGATAGCCACGAATTCGCTCTTCTGTACTACCACGCTCAGTTAAAAAGACAACTGGTAATAAGCGAAATGCTGGTTTTTGACGGACTTGCCGCACCAACTCGTATCCATCCATTCGAGGCATATTGATATCTGTGACAATCATGTGAGGATGGTAGGTTTCGATCATTGATAGCGCTTGTTGACCATCCTCAGCTGCAATCACTGAGTAGCCTGCCATCTCCAAGTAATCACTGACGGAGAGACGGGTACCTAAATTGTCATCTGCAACCAGGATTATCAGAGGCATGGAGTATTGAGATAAAAGCCAACTTTATGACAGCAGGGAGCAGGGAATTGGGAATTGGGTATTGGGTATTGGGTATTGGGTATATTTTTTCCCTTGATAGTGGGTGGTGCGCCGCCCGTGGGGCACTTTTAAGAAACAAGGGGTGGAGGGTAAATTGAAAAAATCAATCTAACCATCCCCCTATATTCCTATTGTCCCATATCAAAACTCAACTGATCTTGCCCAAGG
>JAAHGR010001378.1 GCA_010672425.1 Symploca sp. SIO2E6 | reverse complement strand
TACTCAACATAACAAGAAGTCGATAGTGAGAACTTTATAGCTATAAGCGTTGACAAAATTATCGGAAATGACTACAGTAAGATTATGGAAAGCAGAGGACGCGGATACGGAACCCGCTAGAACAAACCGAAATCCAAAGCTTCCAAGCCAAAACTTAGATTTGGTCAGTGATCTTAAGCAGCAACCAAGCTGTAGTAACCCTAGTAATATGACGTTACCAGGGTTGAGGAAACTTGTTAGTTTAGTTCCTGGATTAATTGAAAGGAATACGGAAATGTTAAAAAACAAGGAAAGTGCAATAGCTCAAATTGAGCCAGACAACCTTGAGGAGGTAAAGAATGACTGAAGTCACTGCTGTAGTTCCCCTCAATAAAAATGAGATTCCTACAAACTTCATTGACCTTGACTTACTCGAAGAAGTCAACAATGGAAATTCAATGCGAGATGTAGTTAAAAGAGTTGGGGTTACTCAAAGAACCTTACTTAAATATCGCAAACTTGCTTACAAGTATATCCCAGCATATCAACAGTCTTGTTCTGATAGGTATCCAGAGTACGAACTAGATTTAAAGAGGTCAAAAGTAAGACGCGATCGCGGTGAAAAACCTAAGACTGTTTTACCAGATCCACCACCCTTTACCGATATTGAGGTCAAGGTTCTCGAACAAATAGCCAGCCTTTATTCTAAAGGCTTAATTGACGAACAGGTTGTCAAACTTTTGGAAGTGAACAAGGAGAGGCATGAAAGTAGCAAAGTTAGCTGAACAAATGGGATTGACAGTTGCTGCAACTATGGAAATTCTCAGAAAGCAGGACTTCAAACCTAAGAATGGACAATCAGAAATTCCTGATGAGTTTGCTTTAGAACTACTTGAGGTTCATACCAAGGTTAGCACCGCAGTCAACCTACCTCCCTCATTGCCTAGTGCTAAAGAGGTGAAGTCTGGAGAAGCGGAATTACCCCAACCTGAGGAAATAGGGCGGTTAACACTTTCAGATGCCAAAACAATTGCTGAAGCCCACGGTGCTAGCATAGAAACTATCTATACAATGGTTGATTCTGTGAAGAATCAGTACCACAAAATTCTGTTTCAGTCTGGTTTTCAGGAGGCAGAAAAGGATGAAACTTATAAA